>NZ_KV810742.1:91338-152159 GCF_001812895.1 Rothia sp. HMSC069C04 | reverse complement strand
CCGGCAGCATCTTACCGCTGTCCTTATCGAAAGCCGCTACCAGGCGAATGGTCTGAGCATTGGTCGCGTTCTCCCACTCCGAATAGACAGTGTCTGCGCCCTGGAAGAGGAAATCGCCGCAGTGGCACGCACCGTAAATGGTGTTACCGCTCAGGTGCAGATCCTGGAAGTCGCCACCCTCACGAGTAATCGCACTGTCTGTGCGACGCATGCTCGACTTCTCGTAACGGGTAATCATATGCTCGGTGCCACCCACCCAGACGGAGGAACCAGCATCCTGAACATCGAACTGGAAGCCCCACATCCTGCGCTCGTTTTTCAAATCCCAGGTTTGGGCATTCTTGGGGGTGTATGAAGGACGGTGGTGCCAAGCCACCGGGTTCGTGCTACTGCCTTGCATATGAGCGAGACGGAACGCCTCCTGGTTATTCAGCTGGGTGAAGTAACCAGCGACGTACACATCGGCATTGCCCTCAGAAGCGCTCACGCCGTTAACCGTGCCGTTAAAGACCGGACGCCAGTTCCAGTCCACCTCACCGTTGCTCAACTTAATGCGAGCCAGGTTCCTCGCATACGCGTAGGTGGGGGAGGTCTGGCCCTTCAAGTGAGTGAAGGATCCACCAATGTACAGGTAGCCATCACGCACGTGCAGGGTCTTAATCTGCACCGGGACAGAAGCAATGCGGCTGACCACGCGGATATCCCAGTCCTTAGCGACCTGACCGGTCTGCGGATCCAGAATCACAAAACCGTTGTAGTACTCTCCGTTCACCTGGTCGAAAGAACCGCCCACAGCAAGCAGGCCGTTCGGCAGAGCCTCAACCGACTTCACCTGACCGTTAATCTTCGGGCGGAAGGAACGGCGCAGCTCGCCGGTACCCACCTCGTAACCAGCCAAGAAAGCCTGCTCAACCTTCTCACCGCTTGCCGACTCAACGTACGCGAAATCGCCACCGGTAAAGACAGCGCCACCGACCTCGGTGATAGCCTCAACCTGGGTGTTCATCTCACCCTTCTTGCCGGTACCGGTCTCAGCGCTGGTACGCCACTTCCACTTCTCGGAGTAGCTATTGGGTAGCGCGCGGCGGTTACTTGCCGCAGCGCCCTGCTGGCCATAATCATGCAGACCCTTAGCCACCAAATCGTTCTGAGTCACCTTCGGGCGCAAGAACATCTGAGTAAATACCAGGGGAGTGGTCGAATCATCCGCCGGGCGGTAAATATACGCCGAAGGACGGTTCATCAGGTAGGTCTCGGTCCACCATGTAATCTTGGCGTTGCGACCGTAGGTGAAGCCCAGCTTGTAGCCCTGCGATGCCTTCTCTTCGAAGTTCAGGGAACGGAAATCATCAGAATCATGGGTGAAGATGTTACCAGCCACCTGACCACGGTTGGCGTAGTCATAACGGTTACTGTACTGCCAGGTGTTTTTGACCGAAATATTTGACCAGAACATCTTTGAACGCAAAGTCCAAGTCCATTCGGTACTGGAATCACGGTGAGCCTTAAAATCCTGCCAGGTAGTGCCCTCAACGTTCATCGCGCGATGGAAACGCACGCCATCGGGCAAATCCTGCGGACGGGTACCGTTCAGTAGCGCGTTCACGGTCACGCCGGAGAGCTGCACCGCATCAAAGCCGGTCGGGTTCTTATACAGCTGATCGGCATTACCGCGACCGTAGTAGTTCTCAGTCCAGCTCTCACGACCGCGGCCAATCATAACCCAGCCGCCGCCATCAGTTTCCTGATCGCAATAGAACTGCTCAGGAGCACTCATCGCAGGGGTGTACAGCCAGTACGCGCCGCTCTTGCCACGCGGATTATTCTGCTTAACCTCCCAGCAGCTCGCAGCCGCGCGCTCACTCGACGAACCGTCATAGTAGCGTGCATCAGCAGCCTGCGCGCCCGAAGCAATCGGACCCAAAGAAGCCGCAACCATCGCAAAAGAAGCAGCCGCCGCACCCAAAGCACGGGACCCGGAGCGAGAAGCTACGCGAGAGCCCTCAGAAGCGGAGGAAGCAGCACCCTGCGCGCGCCCTCCACGCGTGAACGGAAGAAAATTCATTTGTCTCTCCTAGAGACCTCAACCGGCACACAGCAGAAAACTGCAATTCACACAGCAACACCCACCCCACACAAGGCACAGCATAGTGACCAGGCATCGGGGTAAGGGGGAAGCGTTATGAACTGCGCTAACAGCGAGTCTGTAGCCGGAATCAGTGAGTGTAGTTATCGGAAATTGAATGAATACGCCCCACCCCTCACGCACGAAGCCAACAATGGCACCGTACCCGTACGAAGCGGAACGCTAAAAATCTGTGAAGTTTCCTCTGTCGTACCAACAGCGAAGAAACACCACAGACCAAGATTCAGCCCATCATCGGAAAGGACGGAAGCAACCCATCCGACGCAATGAATCCCAACCCATCATAGCCGCCGCAGAGGCGAAGAGATAGCAAACTGGGAAAACCGGACCGAACCAAAACTATAGAGGGCATACACCCCGGGTGCACCGCCGCCTGACCCGGACCCCGCAAACCCTGCAGAGCCCGAACCAGGCGGCGGCTCAAAGAAACTAGATCAACAATCTGACCTAAGCCTGAGCAGCTCCCGTGGAAGCCGAGAAGTTCTCAGACGCATCGATGGAACGCACATAGTAGCGAGCGCCATCAGTATGCTCAACCTCGTAGCTGGTGCCCGAGACCGTAGCAATCACACGGTCATCACGCAGCACCTGGTAGCGAGCACCGCTCTCACGAACACCAGACCAAGACAGCTTATCGGTCGAGCCATCACGCTGAACCGACAGATTCGACGGAGTCGACGGGGCGGTCACATCGCGAGGAGCAAAACGAGCAAAACCGACAGTGCGCTGCTCACCATTAGCACCCAGCGAACGGTTAATGTCGCCACCAACCCACAGGTTGCCGCGAGAATCCACGAAGGACTCCCAAACACCGTAGCCGCTAGCGCCCTTCAGAACCGGGCTGAACTCGCCGATGACTTCGCCGCTATCCTTATCGAACGCTGCGACCAGGCGCATACGGTGAACCGCCTTCGATTCCTTCCAATACGTGTGGTAGCCGGTCGAACCCTCGAAGAGGACATCACCGCAGTGGCACGCACCGTAAATGGTGTTACCGCTCAGATGCAGATCCTGCCAGTCGCCACCGTACTTAGAGATAGACGAAGAAATACGGCCGTAACCGTTCTTCGAGTAGTTCGCAATCAGGTGGTCAGCGCCGCCAGTCCACACGGTCGAACCAGCATCCTGAACATCGAACTGGAACGCGTACACAATGCGGTCAGTAATGTTCAGCTTCAGCGACGGCTCCCACTCCCACTTAATGTTCGAAGCGTTAGAACCATTCAGCGCCGCCAGGCGGAACGCGCGCTGGTTATTCAGCTCAGTGAAGTAACCCGCAGCGTGAACAGTCGAGTTGTCGGATGCAGCGGTAATACCGTTGACCGTACCGTTAAAGTTCGGGCGCCAGTTCCAATCCACCGCACCGTTCGAGAGCTTAATACGAGCGGCACCACGCGAGTAAGCGTACGCCTTAGACGTATTGCCCTTTACATGGGTGAAGTTACCGCCAATATACAGGTAACCGTCCTGAACCAGCAGAGTCTTCACCTGTGCGGCATCGCCATTGCGACGCTGAATCTGAAGGTCCCAGGTGCGGTCAATCTGACCGGTGGTCGCGTCCAGAATGACGAAGTGGTTAACCTTCTCGCCATTCACCTCGGTAAATTCGCCGCCAACTGCCAGGCGGTTATTCGGCAGAGCCTCCAGAGCCTTAATCTGGCCGTTGAAAGTCGGGCGGAAGGAACGAACCAGCTCACCCGAATCCACGTTGTAACCAGCCAGGTACGACTGATCAACGCGCTCGCCGCCAGCCGACTCCACATACTTGAAGTCGCCACCGGTGAAGACGGTGTCGCCTACCTGAGTAATAGCCTGAACGTAAGTGTTCATCTCGTTCTTCTTGCCGGTGCCAGTCTGTTCACTGGTGCGCCAACGAACGGGCATCGTGTAGCTATTGGGCAGAGCACGACGGTTGCTGGCGGCAGAGCCAGAACCAATCTGCGAGAAGTTCAAGTCACGCTGAGTCAGCTTCGGGCGCAGGAACACCTGAGTGAAGGGGATAGAGTAACCGAAGGAACCGCGCTTGTGGTAAATATACGAATCAGAATTCTCATTACCGAAGTTCACCAGTGCACCGTACGCAAAACCAATCTGGTAGCCCTGGTTCGGGTTCGCGAAGAAACGAACCGAGCTGGTGGTAATGCCCGGAGCCATTTCCGAGGGGGAACCGCCCATATGAGCGGTGCGGTTAATGCCGGCACCGGTGAACTTCACGGTGCCCCAACGCTGACCGTAGCTCATCGCCCAGGTCCACTGCTCAGTCTGAGGACGCTGAACATAAACGTTCTGCCACTGGGTGCCCCTTGCGTTGTGGGCACGGTGCAGGCGCATGCCATCGGGAAGGTCCTGAGGCTTAATGCCGTTCAGCAGCGCATCGACAGTGTTTGCGGGAAGCTGGACCGGAGTAAAAGCGGAAGGGCCGGTGGGGTTCTGGTGCAGCTGATTCGGGTCGCCGGTGCCGTTGTAAGACTCGGTCCAACCCTCACGACCGCGACCAATCATGACCCAGCCGCCGCCATCAGTTTCCTGATCGCAGTAGAACTGCGCCGGGCCGCTCATCTGCGGGGTGTACAGCCAGTAAGTGCCAGAGGAGGCAGAAGGATTAACCTGCTTGACCTCGTAGCAAGAGGCAGCCGCCTTATCGCTACTGGAACCATCATGGGTTCCGGTCGCAGCCGAGGCGGGAGTAGTAGGAGTAAGAGGTGCCGCAGTGAAAGCGGTACCAAAAGCGAGTGCGAAAGCGGCCCACTTTTTAGCAGACCATGAACGGACATGGGGCTTTTCAGTGGGTTTGTTCGTGTATGTGGTTGTCATATGCGTCTTTCTGATGCGACGTTCCGGAAGAAACATCGAAAGATACGGTGAATTTAGCGCACTAGAAAAACCGCAGTAAATACTGAAAACCTGAGGTTGGTTGGAAGAGGTAAACAGAATCCGGAAGGGGATATACTGTCTGGTTTTTCTGTAAGCGTTAATGATTAGGGTACAGGATTAAGCTGTGAAAATAATGGTGCACAAAGTGCAAAGATGTCCATGAGTGTGTGATTTGCACCCCATGCGATGAACGTTGTGGCACAGGAACAGACACGGAAGAAAACCATACTCAAATATCACCCATGAAAGCGACAACCGAGTGCAAAAAGGAATATATTCCACCGCAGAAGAACACAGGAGAAAAATGCCAGAAAATGCAGACAAGTCCTACAATGGAAAAGCCGCAAAAAACACCCCAAAACGCACAAAAAGCACCATGAAATAAAGGCAAATTCACTCGGGCACCCCAACCGGCACCGCCCTGTACTGACCATCCATAGCAGCCCTCCACCAGCTCAACCGCCGCAGGCGAAGACCCCAGATTCAGGAGAACCCGTGAGCACCACCCGAAAAGCTACCGCACAGCCCCTCGAGGCACCCCTGCACCCCCTCCTGAACACCCTCAACCAACTCAGCAGCTGGGCCGCGATCCGCACCGCCGCCTCCGCGAAGCCCACCGAACGTAGCGCACGCACCCTCATCGGCGCCGTCGCCGGAACCCACGCCGCGCTCATTGCAGACATCTCCACCGCAGTACGCGATACCACCGCCGAAGCGCTCAGCCTCATCATCGCCCCCACCGACCGTCAAGCAGAAGACCTCGCCGCAGCCCTGCGCTCCTACCTGCCCGCCGCAGACATCGCGCTCTTCCCCGCCTGGGAAACCCTGCCCCACGAACGCCTCTCACCGCGCTCCGACACCGTAGGCCGCCGCCTGCAGGTACTGCGCGCCATGACCGGGGACGCGGCTAAACGCCCCCAAGTCGTCATCGCACCCGTACGCGCCGTCATCCAGCCCATCGTCACCGGCATTGAAAAGCTTGAACCCGTGCACCTGATCCGCGGCAAAGAATACCCCTTCAAAGATGTAGTACGAGGCCTCAACGACGCCGCATACTCCCGTGTAGACCTCGTCGCCAAGCGCGGTGAATACGCCGTACGCGGCGGCATTATCGACGTCTTCCCGCCCACCGCAACCACCCCCGTCCGCCTCGAATTCTTCGGTGACGAACTCGACGAAATGCGCCACTTCTCCGTCGCCGACCAGCGCACCCTCAGCGGGGGAGAAGAACTCACCGAACTCACCCTGCTACCCTGCCGCGAACTGCTCATCACCCCCGAGGTGATGAGCCGCGCCGCACGCCTGAAAGCCGACTACCCGGCAGCCGCAGCCATGCTTGAGAAGATTGCCGGCGGAATCTACGTCGAAGGCATGGAATCACTCACCCCGCTACTCATCGAATCCATGAACACCCTCACCGAGCTGTTGCCGGCTGGGTCCATGATCATTAACGTCGAACCCGAGCGTGTGCGCGCCCGCGCCGAAGACCTCGTCGCCACCAACGAAGAATTCCTCGCCGCCGCCTGGGGCACCTCCGCAGAAGCCGACGCAGTAGCACCCATCGACCTCGGACAGCTCCGCATGAGCGACAGCGGATTCCGCACCATCGACCAAACCACCGCACAGGCACTCGAAGCCAAGCTCAGCTGGTGGGAAATCACCGAACTCGTCACCGACGCAGACCTGCTCGAAGATGCCGCCGCAGGCGCACTCGAAAACCAGAGCATCGCTGACGCCATCGAAGATGGCATCGACACTTACACCGTCAACGCCACCCCCGCAACCGCATTCAACGGATCCGTCGAACGCATGCTCAGCCAGGTCGGCGACCTCATCCAGCAACAGTGGACCGTCCTCGCCCTCACCAACGGCCGCGGCTCCACCGACCGCCTCATCGACCTCTTCCACTCCGGCGAAGGGGCACCCGCCGTACCCGCAGCCCGCCGAACCAGCCTCGAAGCCGACCCCGCTGGCAAACTCGAACACGGCATCGTCGAGGTGTGCGAGGCGCCCGCTTCCGCAGGCTTCCTCATCGAGGAGGCGAAGCTCGCCGTCTTCACCGAAGCCGAACTGCTCGGCCGCCGCGGAACCTACGCACCCCGAGGCGCCGCCGGACAAAAATTCAAGACACGCCGCCGCCGCAACGCGGTCGACCCGCTCGCGCTGAACCCCGGCGACTACGTGGTACACGAACGCCACGGCATCGGCAGGTTCGTCGAGATGACCTCCCGCCCGGTGGCTGGTGCATCCCCGGTCAACGGCGTGCAGCCCATGAAGGAATACCTGGTCATCGAGTACGCCCCCGCCAAGCGCGGCGGCGCGCCCGACCGCCTCTTCGTGCCCTCCGACCAGCTGGACCTCATCTCCAATTACGTGGGTGGCGAGAACCCGAGCCTGTCCAAGATGGGCGGTAGTGACTGGGCTAAGACCAAGTCCCGCGCTCGCAAAGCAGTCAAGGAAATCGCCGCCGACCTGGTGAAACTCTATTCGGCACGCCAGGCATCGCGCGGTCACGCCTTCGCCCCAGACACCCCCTGGCAACGAGAGCTGGAAGAATCCTTCCCCTACAACGAGACTCCCGACCAGCTCACCGCCATCCACGAGGTGAAGGAAGACATGGAGAAAGAAATCCCCATGGACCGCCTCATCTCCGGCGACGTGGGCTTCGGCAAAACCGAGGTCGCCGTACGTGCCGCATTCAAGGCGGTGCAGGACGGCAAACAGGTTGCCGTACTCGTACCCACGACCCTGCTCGCGCAGCAGCACTACGAGACGTTCAGCGAGCGCTTCTCGGGATTCCCCGTGAAGATTCGCGTGCTCTCCCGCTTCCAGAAGGCGAAGGAAACCCGCCAGATTACCGAAGAAATCGCATCCGGCGCGGTGGACGTGGTGATCGGTACCCACCGCATCCTCTCGGACAGCGTAGTGTTCAAGGACCTGGGCCTGGTCATCATTGACGAGGAACAGCGCTTTGGCGTGGAGCATAAGGAAAAGCTCAAGCAGATGCGCACCAACGTGGACGTGCTCGCCATGAGTGCTACCCCGATTCCGCGCACCCTGGAAATGTCGCTAACCGGTATTCGTGAGACCTCCACCCTTGCCACCGCGCCGGAGGAACGCCACCCCGTGCTGACCTTCGTCGGTCCGCGAACAGACAGCCAGATTACCGCCGCAATCCGCCGCGAGCTCATGCGTGAAGGACAGGTGTTCTTCGTGCACAACCGCGTGGCTGACATCGACGACGTTGCCGCCGAAATCGGCAAGCTCGTGCCGGAGGCGCGCATCGCCACCGCCCACGGCCGCATGAGCGAATCGCGCCTGGAGCAGATTATTGTGGACTTCTGGGAGCGCCGCTTTGACGTGCTGGTCTGCACCACCATCGTTGAGACGGGCCTGGATATTTCGAACGCGAACACGCTCATCGTGGACCACGCCCAGAACTACGGTCTGAGCCAGTTGCACCAGCTGCGCGGACGTGTGGGTCGTGGCCGCGAGCGCGCCTACGCGTACTTCCTGTACCCGGTGGATAAGACCCTCGGCGAGATTGCGCACGAGCGTCTGAAGGCCGTCGCGACCCACAATGAGCTGGGTGCGGGTCTGCAGCTCGCGATGAAGGACCTGGAGATTCGCGGTGCCGGCAACCTGCTCGGTGGCGAACAGTCCGGTCACATTGCGGGTGTGGGTTTTGACCTGTACCTGCGTCTGGTGGGCGAGGCGGTGGCGAACTACCGCGGCGAGAAGGAAGAACGCGAGGTCGAAACGAAGATTGACCTGCCCGTCAACGCGCATATTCCGCACACCTACATTGACTCGGAGCGTCTGCGCCTGCAGGCATACCGTCAGATTGCCGCCGCCGATACCGAAGAGAAGATTGCGGAGGCACGCGAGGAACTGGTTGACCGTTACGGCGAGCTGCCGGAGGCGGTAGAGAACCTGCTTGCCGTGGCGACGGTGCGTATGCACGCCCGTGCCGCCGGTATTCATGAGCTGGTGGTATTGGGGCCGAAGGTGCGTGTGGTGACCGCTACGCCGCTGCCGGAGTCCCGTCAGATGCGTCTGAAGCGCGTGTATCCGGGGTCCACGCACGCTCAGCCGAAGGGCATGGATACCTGGCTGACGCTGGTTCCGCGCCCGAAGACCATGCCGGTTGGCGGTAAGGACTTGGTGGACGGCGCGATGCTGCAGTGGGCTGAGAAGTTCATTAACTCGATTTATTCGGAGAAGCCGCAGGCTCTCGAGGACTAGAGGAAACAGGGGCAGGGGAGTGCCCGGTCATACCGGGTTGCCACGTCAGAAAATGCTCGCCGTGCAGATTGCCACAATATGGCACATCTGCACGGCGAGTGCGTTTGCCCCGCGCAGGCGGCATAGCTCACAATTAAGGCATGACTTCAAAGGTGAACTACGCATCTCAGCGAATTGTAATTATCGGTGGTGGCCCCGGCGGCTACGAGGCAGCGATGGTGGCTGCCGCATCCAACGCGGACGTGACTCTGATTGAGCGTAATGCCATTGGTGGCTCCGCCGTTCTGACTGACGTTGTGCCCTCTAAGACCCTAATCGCTACGGCGGATATGATGACCCGCTTCTCCGAGGCCGGTAGCCTGGGCATTGAAAATACGAAGGGTAAGGCTCCGCAGCTTCGTGTTGATATGGACCGTGTGAACCGCCGAGTCCGCGACCTGGCTCAGCAGCAGTCTGCCGACATTAAGCGCGCCCTGGCTTCTGCAGGAGTGAAGATTATTCACGGTACCGGTAAGCTCCTGGACCGCCACACCGTTCAGGTGACCGATGAAGCTGGTCTGGTCTACCCCCTGCAGGCGGACTTTGTGATGCTGTCGGTGGGTACGCATCCGCGCGAAATGGCGACCGGTATGCCTGATGGCGAGCGCATCCTGACCTGGACTCAGCTGTACAACCTCTCCGAAGTTCCCGAGGAACTGATTGTGATTGGTTCGGGTGTGACCGGTGCGGAGTTCGCTTCGGCATATAACGGTCTGGGGTCTAAGGTTACGCTGGTGTCTTCGCGTGACCGTGTGCTTCCCGGTGAGGACGAGGACGCAGCTCGCGTGCTGGAGGACGTCTTTGAGCGTCGCGGCGTGCGAGTGATGCCGCGTTCCCGTGCGGCTGCTGTTGAGCGTACTGAGGACGGCTCAGGTGTCATCGTGACCCTGTCCGATGGCCGTAAGGTCTCTGGCACTCACTGCCTGGTGGCTATTGGTTCGATTCCGAACACTGAGGATTTGGGCTTGGAAGCTGCCGGTGTGGAGCAGACCCCGAGCGGCCATATTAAGGTGGACGGCGTGTCCCGCACGAGCGTGAACAGCATTTACGCCGCTGGCGACTGCACGGGCGTGTACCCGCTGGCTTCCGTGGCTGCAATGCAGGGCCGTATCGCTATGGCGCACATCCTCGGTGATGCGGTGCGCCCGCTGCGTACCGATAAGGTTGCCGCAAATATCTTCACCTCCCCGGAAATTGCGACCGTGGGTGTGAGCGAGAAGGATCTTGCTGAGGGCGCGTACCGTGGCGATGCGGTGACCCTGCAGTTGAGCACCAACCCGCGCGCGAAGATGATGGCGATGCGCGATGGCTTCGTGAAGATTTTTGCTCGCCGCCACTCCGGCACCGTCATTGGTGGTGTGGTGGTTGGTCAGCGTGCTTCCGAGCTGATTTACCCCATTGCCCTGGCGGTGGAGAAGAAGCTCGCGGTGGATGACCTGGCGGATACTTTCACGGTCTACCCCTCGCTCTCTGGCTCTATTGCTGAGGCGGCACGCAAGCTGCACACTCGCGGTCTGTAAGGCTCAAAACCTGTTAGGTGCTGAGCCGAGCGTTCCCCGCCTGGTGCAGTATCCCGGAACAGTATAAAAGCGGTGGGGGTCGCCTCCTGAATCTAAGAAATTCAGGAGGCGACCCCCACCGCTTTGCCGTAGAGACGCGTTAGCTACTCGAAGCTTTACTTCGTGGTGCTGACGGCGTTCATGTCCACGTCACGGGTTTCGTGAGTGAGCAGGATGAAGACAACGCTCAGGATCGAGGCGAACGCCAGGTAGCCGCCCACGGCACCCACACCGTAGGAGGTGTTCAGCCAAACAGCCACGAACGGGGTCAGCGCCGCACCGAGGATGGACGCCACGTTGTAGGCGATACCGCTGGCGGTGTAACGCACGTTGGTGGGGTACAGCTCCGGCAGGTATGCGGACATGGAGCCGAAAGACAGACCCATCAGACACATACCGATAAAGATGAAGAGGGTAACTACAGCGGCGTTTGCGTTCGCGCCGGTACCAACAACGGAGGGGGAGATGAACAGACCGAAGGACAGACCGAAGACAGCCATCGCGATGGTGGTCCACAGCTGCTGGGTGCGGCGGCCGTACTTATCAGCTAGCCAACCCGAGATCGGGATGAAGATTGCGAAGCCGATGATGGAAATCAGCTGAATAATCAGGAACTCGCGGTAGGGGATAGCCAGGCCGCCCTTATCAGCCTTGCCGATACCGTAGGAGAGAACCCAAGCGGTCATCAGGTAGAACAGAACGTAGCACGCCACCATGATGAAGGTGCCCTGAATCATGGGCCACCAAGCGACCTTGAACGCCTCAACGAGCGGGGTCTTCACCTTCTCGTTGTTAGCGGCAGCCTTGGCGAAGACGGGGGTCTCCTCTAGCTTGAAACGCACGTACAGGCCGACAGCAACCATCACGATGGACAGCAGGAACGGAATACGCCAACCCCAAATGAGGAAGGGGTGATCAAGGTTCTTGCCGTCGGTTGCGGAGTTGAAGGAAATCCAGCTGGTCAGCAACAGCATGAAGCCGTTCGCAAGCACGAAGCCGATGGGTGCACCCAGCTGAGGCCACATGGCGGCGCGGGCGCGCTTGCCGTCCTCAGCATATTCGCTCGCGAGCAGTGCCGCACCGGACCATTCGCCGCCCAGGCCCAAGCCCTGGCAGAAACGCATAATGGTCAGCATGGCCGGTGCCCACAGACCAATCTGGTGATAGGTGGGCAGCAGGCCGATGATGAAGGTCGCCAGACCCATGGTCAGTAGCGCACCAACGAGGGTTGCTTTACGACCGATCTTGTCGCCGAAGTGACCGAAGATTACGGAACCGAGGGGGCGGGCAATGAAGGCGACGCCGAAGGTCGCGAAGGAAGCCAGAAGCTCGGTGGTTGCGTCCTTCGCGGGGAAGAACAGCACAGGGAACACCGCCACTGCTGCGGTGGCGTAAATGTAGAAATCGTAGAACTCGATGGTGGTACCAACGAGCGAGGCGAGAATAACTCGACTGCGAGGAGTCGTATTCTTCACCGATGCAGCAGACACTTTCGTGTCGGGTGCAGAGGTGCTCATAAGGAAAACTCCCGAAATGGTGAACTGTGTGTACAGGTGGAGCCGGGGCGTCCGTTACCGGTCAGCGCGTGAGGCGGGTGTGCCGTAGGCGCGTATCGGGTGCCGTGACCGCACCGGGTGGGTGCGGTGGGCGTAGGAATCTGAAAGGCTCCTCTAAAGTGCAACATTATAACTCTGTTCAGAAAAACCCAAACAAATACAGCCACTATCTGGACGCGAACACAAGGGTTAGCGGCGTAAATCCCACCTAAACAGGCAAGAGCGGACATAGAAAATCCCCCGGAAAGATACGAGACATGACCTCATACCCCTCCGGGGGATTCGTATAGCCTATAGCGCTCGCAGTCGCGAGACCGCGGTATCGAGACCTCAGTATCGAGGCGAAGCGTTACTTAATGGTCGCCAGCACCGCACCGGAGGTGACGGTATCGCCGGCCTTAGCTGACAGTCCCGAAACCTTACCCGCCTTGTGCGCGGTAATGGGCTGCTCCATCTTCATCGCCTCCAGCACCAGAATCAGGTCGCCCTCAGCGACGGTGTCGCCGTCAGAAGCCGCTACCTTCACGATGGTGCCCTGCATGGGGCTGGTCAGCTCGTCGCCGCCACCCTTTGCCGCGCTACGTGCCGAACGGGACTTGCGGGTCTTGGACGCGGGCTTAGCGGCAGGCTTAGCGCCACCGCCCAGCTCGGGCAGGGACACCTCCATGCGCTTGCCGTTGACCTCAACGACCACGGTGGTGCGCTCGTCCTCATCGGAATCCACGCTGCCGGGCGCACCGGAGTACATGGGGATGGTGTTGTTGAACTCGGTCTCAATCCAGCGGGTGTGCACCTTGAACTCGCCGCCCTCAGCCGGTGCGAAGGCGGGGTCATCCAGCACGACGCGGTGGAACGGGACGACGGTGGGCATGCCCTCAATGGTCAGCTCAGCCAGGGCACGGCGGGCACGCTGCAGAGCCTGCTCACGATCTGCGCCGGTAACAATGAGCTTAGCCAGCATGGAGTCGAAGTTGCCGCCGATAACGTCGCCAGCCACGAAGCCAGAATCCCATCGAACACCGGGGCCGGTGGGCACGGTCAGCTTCTCGATGGTGCCGGGGGCGGGCATGAAGGAACGGCCCGCATCCTCACCGTTAATACGGAACTCGAAGGAGTGACCACGCAGAACCGGGTCCTTCTCCTCAATCTTCTCGCCGCGGGCAATACGGAACTGCTCACGAACCAGGTCCAGACCGGAAATCTCCTCGGAGACGGGGTGCTCCACCTGCAGACGAGTGTTGACCTCAAGGAAGGAAATGGTGCCGTCGGTGCCGACCAGGAACTCACAGGTGCCGGCACCCTGGTAGCCAGCCTCGCGCAGAATCGCGCGGGACGCCTCATACAGGCGCTCGTTCTGCTCATCGCTCAGGTAGGGGGCAGGTGCCTCCTCAATGAGCTTCTGGTTGCGGCGCTGCAGGGAGCAGTCACGGGTGGAAACCACCACAACGTTGCCGTGCGCATCCGCCAGGCACTGGGTCTCAACATGGCGGGGCGAATCCAGGAAGCGCTCGATGAAGCACTCACCGCGACCGAACGCCGCGGTAGCCTCACGAACAGCGGACTCGTACATCTCAACAATGCTCTCGCGGTCGCGCGCCACCTTAATGCCGCGGCCACCGCCACCAAATGCGGCCTTCACCGCAATGGGCAGACCGTGCTCATCCGCGAAGGCAACAACCTCATCGGCGGACTTGACCGGGTCCTTGGTGCCGGGCACCAGGGGAGCGCCCACCTTCTGCGCGATGTGGCGTGCCGCCACCTTATCGCCCAGCTGGGTAATGGACTCGGGGGAGGGGCCAATCCAGGTCAGACCCGCGTCGATGCACTTCTGAGCGAACTGCGCGTTCTCAGAGAGGAAACCGTAGCCGGGGTGCACGGCGTCAGCGCCGGAGCGGATAGCAATCTCAATGAGCTTATCCATCACCAGGTAGGACTGCGCCGCAGTGGCACCGCCGAGAGCGTAGGCTTCATCGGCGAGCTTTACGTGCTGGGCGTCGCGGTCGGGGTCAGCGTAGACGGCGACGGTCTGCAGACCCTCATCGCGGGCTGCGCGAATCACGCGGACAGCAATTTCACCGCGGTTAGCGATCAGAATCTTGCTGACCGGGCCGGTGTGACGGCCGGGGACTGCAGTAAATTTCTTGGCGGCTTCTGCCTGGTGCTGAGTCACTTAAAGCTCTCCTTTAATCTCCTGCTCCAAGGATACATCGGCAGGATTGGCGAATATAACGCGCATCATACTGTTCTATCTTATCGATTGGTGTTCAACAATGTGTATTTCAGGGCGCGCTTTGAGACAGATTTATACTGTGGGTTGGTTCTAATTCTCTTCCTCGGGCGGTAGCCACAACTCGGTCACCGTTACTTCGCGGCGGCGCAGCATATCGCGTAGTGCGTGGATGGACAGGCCCACCACCGTGTGGAACTCACCCTCAATACCGCGAATAAACGCCGAACCGTAACCGTCCAGGGTGAAGGATCCCGCCACCCAGAGCGGCTCACCGGTAGCAATGTACGCCTCGATTTCTTCGGGGCTGAGCTCATCAAAGTGGACGGTGGCGCTGCGCAGTTCGGAAACGGTAGGCAGGTCGGAAGCAACAGGCAGTGCGGCGCCCGGCTCAATACCGCGTAAATCCACGAGCGCGTGACCGGTATGCAGTACGCCGTAGTTGCCGCTCATCGCACTGATGCGCTCGCGTGCCGCCTCCGCCGTGTGGGGCTTGCCGTAGGCGACTCCCTCAAACTCGAAGACCGAATCGCATCCCAGAACCAGCGCATCGCGCACACCCTCGGCGGCAAGTTCAGCGGCAACTGCCTGCGCCTTCAACTGCGCCAGCAGGGAGGCGGTTTCAGCCGGGGTGAGTCCCGCACGTCCCTGCGCTCGCGCCTGTTCGTTGGCGGTAGCGAGCGCGGCGTCCTCATCTACGGAGGAGACTCGCACCGTGAATGCGATGCGGGAGTCTTCCAGGAGCTTGCGGCGCGCCGGGGAGGCGGAGGCAAGAATTAGTCGGGTCGGTGAAGCGCTGGTAGTCATGGGTTCTATTTTAAGCGTTGCCGGAGAGTTTTACTTTCGGGTTTTACTCTGGGGTGCAGATTGAGGGTCACTGGGTGGAAGCCTCCGCCGGTGCGTCAGCGTTGAACACGGGTCCTTGGCCTAATCTGGGGGGCGTAACCTGGGGGCGGAGCATCGAGCTCGAAAGGCATAAAACCGGCGGGCATAAAAAAGAGCGTGTCCCATCCCCCTCAACCACGTAGGAGATGGAACACGCCGTTCAAAATCATAACTCTTCTCAAGAATTAAAGAAAAGAAGAATCAATCGTGACGTTTTTATGACGTTTGACAAATGTATTTTGCCCATGCTGAGGGCATGGGGGGGGGGAGAGAGAGAAGCTGCACGGCGCTAAGCGGTACCGCCTAGCGCCGTGTGTGTGAGCCTTTGCCAGATTAGCTTGCCAGATTAGCGGCGTACCGCGTCCTCCACCTCGTGAAGTCGCTGGGCCTCGCCGGCGATGCGCTCATCGTAGAATTCCTGAGCCACGAAGCCGCCCTCCGAACGGGGAGCGTTGTAGAGCTCCTCATCCAAGATGCCCTCGCGGCGAGCCACAATCGCGGGAACCAGAGCCTGACCGGCAACGTTCAGAGCGGTACGACCCATGTCAACGATCGGGTCAATCGCCAGGAGCAGACCCACGCCGTCCAGCGGCAGACCCAGAGTGGAAAGGGTCAGGGTCAGCATTACGATAGCGCCGGTTGTGCCAGCGGTCGCAGCCGAGCCGAGCACGGACACCATCACGATCAGCAGGTACTGGGTGAAGTCCAGCTGAATACCGTAGAACTGAGCCACGAAAATTGCGGCAAGAGCCGGGTAAACCGAAGCGCAGCCGTCCATCTTGGTGGTCGCACCCAGGGGAACCGCGAAGGATGCGTAGGCGCGGGGAACGCCCAGGTTGCGTTCGGCAACGGTCTGGGTCATCGGCATCGAACCCATCGAGGAGCGGGAAACGAAGCCCAGCTGAAGCGCTGGCCACACGCCCGAGAAGTACTGTCGGACCGACAGACCGTTCGCCCGAACAATAATCGGGTAGACCACCAGGAAGACCAGAAGCAGACCAATGTAGAGGGCGATAACGAACGCGACCAGCGAACCCATCGACGCCCAACCGTACGCGAACACAGCCTTAGCAATCAGACCCACGGTGCCCAGCGGTGCCAGGCGAATAATCCACCACAGAATCTTCTGAATAATCGCCAGGGCGCTCTTGACCACGTCAATGAACGGCTTGGCAGCCTCGCCAACCTTCAGCGCGGCAATGCCGACCGCGCCGGAAATGACCAGGATCTGCAGCACGTTGAAGGACGCCGAGGCGGTGATGCCGGAATCACCGGACTTAGCGCTGACACCCAGACCCAGGAAGTTCACCGGAATCAGACCGGTCAGGAACGCGGTCCACGAACCGGTCGAGCCAGTGTACGCCTTGCCCTGCACCTGCGCACCCACGCCCGGCTGAACGATCAGGCCCATCGCAATACCAATGAGCACCGCGAAGAACGCGGTAATCGCAAACCAGATGAGCGTGTTAACCGCCAGGCGTGCCGCGTTCGTCACCTGCGACAGGTTAGAGATGGAGGCGACCACGGCGGTGAAAATCAGCGGAACAACGGCCGCCTTCAGCAGAGTGACGTACGAGGAGCCGATGGTATCCAAGGTCACCATGAGCCAGTTGGGGTTGCTCTTCGCGTCCCCACCCAGTGCGAGGGCGAGCGCGCCGAGAACAATACCCAGAATGAGTGAGGCAATGATTTGGTTGCCGAAAGAAGTAGCCCACTTGGGCAGACGTGAACGAGATGATGCATGCGGTGTAGACATGTGGCATACTCTAAAACTTTTGTGCACTCGGGCGCGAGTTTGTGTGAAGAAGTGTTTCAACCAGGCGCAGGGCAGGGCAGATGTGACGAATCGTGACCATCCGGTAGGCCCGCCTGCAAGCGAGCGTAACGGCAGTTTGTTGAGGTAGGTAGAGGCAGATATTTAAGGGGGAATCATCGCAAAAGCAAACAGAAAGGAAACAACTGCGCAACATGCGGGGAAGCTTGCTGAGATTTTGCCGTCAGCTAATAAGCCGAAAGCTAGAGCTTGATATGCTGGAATCACACCGATAGTCCGGCGAAAGTCGCCGGATGATGCTGTACCCACTCAGCTTCATATACGCGTTGAGCAATACGCCACGCACCACCTTTCAAGGAGAGATGCATGAGTTCTGCTCCCCAATACCCCGGCGGAACCACCACCCCCAACGGCCCGAAGAAGCCCGGCAACCGCATGGAAGCAGTCGCCAACTTTGCTACCCGCGCCGCACAGACCTCTGCCCAGCAGACCCTGAACCTGGGCGCGACCCGCCCCGGCATCGCCAAGATGATTGCCGTAGCGGGCGCTGGCGTGCTGCTGGTTGGCGGTGGCATCTTCGCCTACAACTCCATGCACCAGGAAGAGAACGCGTTCCTGTCGCAGGGCGAAGAGTACGCCCGCGTCTGCCAGGATGCGAAGACCGGCCTGCGCGTGGAAGATAGCGAATGTGAGAAGGCAGGCGTTCAGGAGCCGACCGACTCATCCAGCAGCGATTCCTCGGGCTCCTCGAACTCGTCGGGTTCCTCTAGTTCCTCCGGATCTTCTGGGTCTTCGGGCACTTCTGGTTCGACCACCACTCACAATAATTCGAATGCGTTCCTCTGGTACTACCTAGGTCGCCAGAGTGCCGCAAACTCCACCGGCACCCCCACGGTTCCGGGTGTGGGCACTAAGCTCTCCGGAGGCAGCACCACCCGCCCCAGCAACGGCACCGTCTACAGCGGCGTGTCCTCCAAGGGCGGTAGTTTCGAAGACTCCTACCGTAGTGCGAAGAAGTCCTCCACTGTCTCCTCGGGTAAGGTGACCAGCACCAATAACTCCGGTAAGACCTCTTCGGTGCGTAATAAGACCACTGGCTCGGTCTCCAGCGGTAAGCAGGGCACCAGCAATAGCGGTAGCACCGGCTCCTACAGCAAGTCGAACACCTCCAAATCGGGTTCGTCCTCCAAGTCGGGTTCGTCCTCGAAGTCCGGTTCTTCGTCCAAGTCTGGCTCTTCCTCGAAGTCAGGTAGCAAGGGCGGTTTCGGTGGCGGCTCGAAGTCCGGTGGCGGTACCTCCGGCGGCTAAGCCATAAGCCATCACACTGAATGCGGGCAGGGACTGAACGGTCCCGCCCGCATTTTCCTCACTATTTTCCAATCACTACTTCGAAGGAGCCTAGCCCCTCATGCGCCGTGAAGAATTTCCCGTCGGCCGACCCGACTGGGAGAACGTCATCATTGAGGAAGGCCTCACCTACAGCGTGGACGGCCCCCACGACACCGACCACTATTGGAACGAATACGCCGCCTACATTTTCAGCCCGCAAGAAATGGACTCTGTGCGCGCCCAGGCGGAAGAAATGCACCGCATGTGCCTGGAAACCGTCGAGTACATTGCCTCCGGCGCGTTCGGCACCCTCGGTCTGCCCCAGGCGGCGTTCAACCTCGCCGTAGAATCCTGGAACCGCCGCGACGCCGACTTCTACGGACGCTTCGACTTCACCTACTCGGGGGTGCCCGGCGACCCGATGAAGCTGCTCGAATACAATGCAGACACCCCCACCGGCATCGTGGAGGCGGCAGTCAGCCAGAAAACCTGGGCGAAAGACCAACGCCTCGATACCCGCGGCTACGCCCACTGGGGTGAAATCGGCGAAGCCTTCACCAACCGTTGGCGCCACATCTTCGCAGCCGAAATTGCCGCTGGCGTGCAGCCCGTACTGCACCTGGCGCACGTGAGCCCCGAGATTGACGAGAACAACGAGGACTACAACAACCTCTGGCTCATCGCCTACTCGGCGCAGCAGGCGGGCATCAAAACCCACATGATTCCCATCGACGAAGTCATCTTCAACGAGGACACCAAGAGCTGGGAAGACGCCTACGGACGCGCCATCACCAACCTCTTCAAGCTCTACCCCTGGGAAGACCTGGTCACCGACAGCGAAGCAGGCTACGACAAGCTCCTCTTCGCCTACCATGACTCCATGCAGCGCTGGATTGAGCCGGCGTGGAAGATGTTCCTCTCCAATAAGCTGCTGCTTGCCGCGCTCTGGGATAAGTACCCCGGCCACCCGAACCTCGTACCCACCTACGCGGGTCACCGCGGCGGCATGCGCAACTGGGTTCGCAAACCCATCTTCGGACGCGAAGGCGACGGCGTAGAAATCTACGCCCCCGACTACGACGTCTTCATCAAGCCCGAAGACGACGACTTCTTCGCCAACGCCCCCGAAAGCGAATTCATCTACCAGGAGTACATCCCGGCACCGCGCTACGAAGGCATTATCAACCCGGTCAGCCACCCCATTCTCGGCGTGTGGGTGGTCGACGGACGCACCGTAGGCGTGGGCATCCGCGAATCGAATGGCGCGCTCACCGACTACTGGTGCCGCTTTGCCCCGCACCTGGTGGATCTGAACGACTCCACCGGCATGGGATTCGGCACCATGGACCCCGGTGCCGCAAACTTCGGATAGCCTTCAGAAGACATAGCCCCCAGAAGATATATCCTGCAGAAGACACGAAAATACAGCGAAGCCCCCGCATCAGCCGCAAAGCTGAAGCGGGGGCTTCATCTATAGAGTTCCTAATCTCAAGGCTCTAGTTCAGGGACTCCAGTTCAGAGACTCTAGAAAACCACTCGACGAGGAGCGAGCAGACTAGAGGCTACTCGTCATCGTCCTCATCGTCGTCATCCTCAGTGTCCAGAGGGAGCATCATCTCATCGGTCAGAGCGCGGCGCAGAGTGTCCAGACCCACCGAACCGAGCAGAAGCGCACGCGTGTGGAATGCACGCATGTCATCGCCGCGGCGCAGAGCCTGATCGCGCAGCTCCAGCCAGAGGCGCTCGCCAATCTTGTAGCTCGGAGCCTGACCCGGCCAACCCAGGTAACGCAGGAACTCGAAACGCAAGTGGCCCTCGGACTCGTCCAGGTTCAGCTTCAAGAACTCGTAACCCAGCTCAGAAGTCCAGATGGTGCCCGGCTCAACGCCCAGCTGCTCAGCCCACTCGGCGGGAATCGGCATCTCGCAGTGAACACCAATATCGAAGACCACGCGGGCGGCGCGCATACGCTGAGCGTTCAGCATACCCATGCGGTCACCCGGATCCTTCAGGTAGCCCAGTTCCTCCATGAGGCGCTCGGCGTACAGCGCCCAGCCCTCACCGTGACCGGAAACCCACAGCATGTTCGTGCGCCAGGAGTTCATGGTGCCCTTCAGAGCCGTGGCGATAGCAATCTGCAGGTGGTGGCCCGGAACACCCTCGTGGTACACGGTGGAGGTTTCACGCCAGGTAGTGAACGTGTCCTCACCCTCGGGAACCGACCACCACATGCGGCCCGGACGCGAGAAATCGGGGGAGGGGCCGGTGTAGTAAATACCACCCTCGTTCGTGGGCGCAATGCAACACTCAATGCGGCGCATGGGGCCGCCAATTTCAAAGTGAGTATCCGCCAGGTTCTCCACCGCGGCGTCGGCGAGCTTCTGCATCCACGCCTTCAGCTCATCGGTGCCGTGCAGCTGACGTGCCGGATCCTCATCGAGCAGCTGCTTCGCACGCTCAATGCTTGCGCCCGGCTCAATCTCCTCGGCAACCTCACGCTGACGAGCAATAATGCTCTCCAGCTCCTTCACGCCCCAGGCGTAGGTCTCGTCCAGGTCAATGGTGGTGCCCAGGAACGAACGGGAGTGCAGGCTGTACGCCTTACGGCCCACAGCGTCGCGGGAGGGAGCGACCGGCTGCAGCTTCTCCACCAGGTAGCTGTTGAGGCGGCGGTAGCCTTCCTTCGCAGCCTCGGCACCGGCGGCAGCCTCATCCTTCAGGGCGGGGACAGCCTCGGCGACCTCAGCCGCCAAATCATCAAAGAAACCACCGGGAGCGTAGTACGCGGCGGTCTGCTCAATGACAATATCCACCTGGCGGCGCGGGGCAACCTTACCCTCTTCACGAGCCGCCTCAAGAGTCTGGATGTATCCCTCCAGTGCCTCGGTGACGCGGTGCATACGCCCAACAATATGCTCCCAATCCTGCTGGGTGTTGCGCTTCATCAGGTCGAAGACCGAGCGCACTTCCTGCGGGACGGACGCAATATTGTTCAGCTGCCAGCCGCCAAAACCAGCCTTGTACTGCTTGCGGTACAGGCTCAGACGCTCCTGCAGAGCATCCAGGGTGACCAGGTCAACGTCATCAATAGGCAGGACGTTATCGACCTTCTTCAAAGTCTTCTTCGCAAGGCGCGCAAAAGCCTTCTCGCCGGCGGGCGAGTAATCGGGGTACAGGGTCTCTACGCCCTTACGACCAAGCTCGGTTGCATGGACGGGGTTCAGGTCGAGGACCTTTTCAAAGTATTCGTTAGCAATCTGATCGACGTCGGTCAGCGAGCGCTTCAATCGGTAGATGCTGGGAAGTTCCTGGTAAGTGCTCATGTTCATATCCTAACGCAGGGGTGTGCCTCCAACCACGATTTTCGGTGATTTAGCTCGCTTAAACCGGCAATATTACGGGCTGAGCGGCACCGAACACGACGAAAAGGGCTCACCTGTGGACAACTCACCGGGGCGCAGGCGCGAAAATGCCCCGGCTTTCTCCCACCTGAACGTGCAGGAGAGAGAAAACCGGGGCATACCCAAGATGGGCTAAAAGCTGCTAGCTGGTGACTTAGCCGGCGAAGTATTCACCGTTCAGCTCCAGCAGACCGTTTGCGCTCTCGACCACGCCGAGGCGGTGCGCAATGAGGCGGTCCTGCAGCTCATCGCCGGACACCAAATCCACCAGAATGTTCGGGTACTTGGTCGAGCAGCGGATGAACTCGTCGTACGCCTCATCGCTGAACGCCGCGTTCGTGATGAAGGTGCCGAGCTGACCGCCGCGGGCGTGAATCGCCAGGAAGAACGCGGTAATATCCTGCGGCTGAACGCTCGCGGACAGCACACCGTTCGCTACCGGGCGCAGAGTACGCACGTAGAATGCGCGTTCTTTTTCACCGGTGGCGGGAGTTGCCACACCATCTACGCCCTGAGCCTCCAGAGCCTCCACCGTGTAGCCGCGCATCAGGAACAGATCGAAACCAATGCTGCGGAAACGCTCCTCAGACACCTGAGCCAGCGCCGGAGCCAGCGCCTCGCGGCGGAAGACCTGACGGTAACGCTTCAGAGCCTCACGCACCTGCGCGGCAGCCACCTGCAGCGCGGTCGAGGACTCAGCAGCCGAAACAGCCGGAGCGGAAACAACCGGCTGGGCAGGAGCCGCGGCGGGTGTAGAAACAGCGGGCGCAGAAACAGCAGGAGCGGGCACGGCAGGCTGGGCGGTAGCCGCAGCGACCGGTGCCGCCGGAACCTCAGCGGGTGCCTGGGCAGTAGTCGCCTGGGTAGGAGCCGCTACCGGCGAACCAGCCGGACGCGCCAACAGCGCCGGAGAAGCACCCGGCACCGGAGCCAACGGCTCACGACCCTCACGGGCCGCCAGACGAGCCTGACGCTCCGTCGCGCGCGCCTCCTTAGCAGCCTGAAGAGCCTCCTCACGAGCCTGCAGTTCAGCGGCAATATCCTGAGGCAGCTTGTGCTTGAGCGACTGCGGCGGTAGCGGCGCCATGCGGGCGGTCACCGCCTCCGGAGCACCCTCCGGGAATCGCTTGAGCAGCTCCTTACCCGCCTCGCTCAGCTCGTAACGCTCCGGGTTCTTGCGGGAAGTACGACCGGTACCCTCACGCAGAGCATCCAGGTAGCGCTCGCCCTTCAGCACGTGCATCGCCACCGAATAGCGGTTACGCAGACGCGGGGTCAGCTTATAACGGTGCGGAGCAATCTCACCCTGCAGGTACGGGATATCCAGGGCGAGCTTCAACTCATCGTAGATGTCGTAGTAGGAGATACGCGGGTTCTCCTCCACGAGCTTCAGAATCGGGTACAGCAACTGATGCGGGTACGGCAGAGCATCCACCGCTGCAGGATCCAGCAGAGCCGAAGCCACCAGCTTCTGAACGCTCGGCTCAACCATCTGCGCCAAAGCCGGTGCAAACGCAGGACCCAGCGAGTAGACGGTCTCACGCTCGGACAGGTAGTGGTGGGCGATCAGCACATCGTAGAGGTAATCCTGCGCGTCAATCTGCACAAAATAGGGGTTCGAGGACGCCTGCTGAATGCGCTCGTCGCGGTCAAAGACCTGCTCCAGGCTCGGAAGGCTCAGCTCCACATCGGCGCCGTGGTCGTTGAGAGTATCGAGCAGAAGAACGCCCATATGGGTCAGCAGAGCATCGGTTGCGGCAATATCCTCAGCGGTAATCGAGGTGCCCTCATCCTTCACCAGCGCCAGTACGGAGCTCAGCTCGCTTGCGGGCACGCCGGTCTCCTCGTGACGAGCCACCAGCTCCTTCGCAGACGGGGACAGCGAGTACAGCGTCAGCGGCGAATCCGTGTGCTCGTGAATGGTCTTGGTGCGCAGGTAGCCCTCACGGGTCAGCAGGCTCAACGCCTGAGCAATCACCGGCTCCACGATGCGCTGCTCCAGATACGACAGACCGTACCAACCCTGCACGAAACCGCACTCACGCAGCACCAGCTCGCGAATCTTCACGGGCGCCGCCGCAGGGTAGGACGGGGTAACGCTCAGGACAATGGGCAGAAGCTCACGCACCGTAATGTGCGAGAGCAGAACCGGGTAGAACTGCTTCAGATAGTGCAGGTACACGCCGCTCTGCAGAGGCAGAACCGGCAGAAGAGCCTGCGCCTGCTGTTCCTTCGGGGTACCCAAAAGCTCACGGCCAGCCTCGCTGAGGGTGTAGTGCAGGTTGCCCGGATGCAACTGGCTGAGGGACACCTCAAGATAATCAGCATTGACCAGCGCCGCAATCAGCTTATTGAGTGCCTCACGGAAGAGGACATTGTCACCGACCGCAATGAAACGCTGAGTCATGTTGAAACCCAGGTCCACGCCAACCGGGGTGTACATATCGGGGAAGAAAACCTTCTCGCCACGATCCTGCGCGCGCTCAAAATGGCGGAGCAGAGAGAAAGCCGCCGCAATGCTGAGAGTGCGTGCTTCCTCGGGTAGAGCCTCCCACGAGGTTTCCTGCTGCAAAGAGTGCAATTCGGAATGATCGATATGGAGCATTGTTTTATTCACAAAAGCCACGCCGGGCTCCTTATCTAGTGTTATTTATCGTGCAGGCGTTCTTCATAAAGTGCAGTCATGCGAACGGGAAAATAATCACGAAAGTGAGCGGCACCATCTTTATTTTTGGGCCGGCACTTTGAAATCCCGCAGTGAAGAGAAGCGAAGAGAAGCAGGGTAGGTAGTTTTTTCTCAACCCGTCCCGCTTACGCACCGTCTTCAACGACGAACACTTCAGAAAAGAACGCTATAAATTGGGGTGAAGTGTCTAGACCGTCACGGGTATATTCACTTCGTGAAATAATGCGAAGAATATATAACGCATTACCTTCATTATTGTATCGGCTGGTTCGAGAAATAACCTAGATTTCTAAAACCAGCCGATATGTGAAAAATATCCTCAAGGAAAAGTGAAAATACATTAAGTGAAATGACGTGGGAAATGCGCGAAGACCAGAGACATTCAGAGGAAAATACTTACCCCAAGCCCCCGGTTACTCCAATCCGCGAGCAAAATACTCCTCGTCAATGCGGTAACCGCACTCGCCCTCACCATCAAGAACACCCACACGGTGACGAATCATCAGCTCCACCAACTGGTGTCGATCAACCAGCGCAATATTGCGAGCGCCGGGCAAACCCTGCAAATACTCGGGAACCGGATGCGCAAAAGCACCGCAGGTCACCAAAACACCCTGCAGGCCGCCGTGCAGAAGCACTGCACCGGCAAGCTTCTGAATCTCGTTGGGGGTGACCTTCATAGTTCCGCAATAATGCTTCACCTGAATATAAATCGGCGCGAAATCCAGGCCATCAGAATAGCGGGCAATAACGTCAACACCCTTATCATCAGCACCGCCGGTTACCTCGGTGTTAAAACCAAGAGCCGTAAAAATATCGGCAACAATCTGCTCAAAATATTCTGGCGTCACCGCGTGAATATGCTGAATCAAATCCTGCGTAAAATGCTCCGCGAACTCAGCCTGAGCGTGAATCACCGGCGAATCGCTGGCACGCAAAATAATATCCAGAGGTGACTGACCGGCGGGCCAGGACCCCGCAGCCTCCGCAGAATTCAAAGCATGCGCAAGATGCGCCGCGCCGGTTGCCTCATAAGCAGCGGTGGCGGCATCAGCATGATCAGCGCCTGAGAAATGCGGCAGAGCATGAAGGACGCCGGTATCAGGAGTGCCAAAAATGAGGCGATGCTCCTCCTGCGCATTCTCCAGTAGCGCGTTCGCCTGCTTCTTCAGCTTCTTCACGCTTTTTGCCGTCAAACTCTGAGAGCACAACGCCTGCACCTGCTTCACCACACGCGGCGGCACCGAACCGTGCAGATGCGGGGTGCAGGTCAGCTCGGCGCCCAGGGGAGTGAGCAGGTACTTCCTCTTCTCCCACGGGGTCAAACGAGGCATAAGCTGGGCATAACGAAGTGCCACCAAGATTTTCAAGGTGGTACGCACAGCCACCGCAAAATCGGTGGATTCAAGAGCCGGTAGGTTCTTCTTCGACCCCAATGCCTTAGTCTGCTGCCGCAACTGCTCGCTAACATAGGCGGCGGTGCGGGGCACAGTCTTCGACAAGCGCCGTAGCGTCGGCAACAGAAGCGTGATATAGACATCCGGTGGGGGCCTATGGTTTTTATTCAGCATCTTTGCCATGGTCCCTGCCAATTTACTAACACTATTGTGATGGTATATACATCGTAGCATCAGGGCGTATCATCATCGCTTTATCGTTTCTAATATGACAAAACCGCAAGAACCAGCGCATTAGATGTTCAATAACGCAATATAAATCTTGAATTTGAGGCAAAACAATATATTCCCGTCACACCGGCTGGCGTGACGGGAATATAAGAAGCATAGTTAGCAGCCCGCATTACATGGGGCGAGCGCGCCTCCACGAACCGGGGCCGGGACGCAACGAAACACCCAGGCGCTGACCGCGGTTCAGGATGCGCGAAGCGGCACCCACCAGCAAGTTCTGCTCCTGCTTTGCGGCGCTCGCCTGCATCATCGCAACCACAGCGGTGAGGGCGGCAATCTCCTCCGGAGTGGGGGAGCCCTTAACCACCTTCAGTAGAGGCTCCTGCTCAGCGTCAGTATCTACCGAAGGCTGAGCAGAATCCTTCGCGGTGCTGGGAGCGGTATCCGCGCGCGCAGAAGAACTGGCGGAAGAGGTAGCACGGGAAGACCCGCGCTCAAGCTGCTCGGCGCTCTCAGCAGCCTCCGAACTATCCTTCTTCTTGCCGAACGAGAAATAACTCAGCGGGTTGTAGCCTGCCAAAGGCACGCCTCCTTAGAAAACCTAAAATCCTGGGAATGCCCGCGCCACAAGCGGCGCGGGCACAGCGGAAGCCTACAGCGGGATGTTGCCGTGCTTCTTTGCCGGGGTTGCCGCACGCTTATCGTGCAGGGCACGCAGCGAAGAAATAATGCGCACGCGAGTCTCGCTCGGGGCAATCACCTCGTCAATGTAACCCAACTCGGCAGCCTGGTACGGGTTCAGCAGCTCTTCCTCATACTTGGTGATCAGCTCAGCGCGGCGAGCCTCAACATCGCCACCCTCAGCTGCCAGAGCCGCCAGCTCACGACGGTACAGAATATTCACCGCACCCTGAGCGCCCATCACACCAATCTGAGCGGTGGGCCACGCCAGGTTAATATCGGCACCCAGCTTCTTCGAACCCATCACAATGTACGCACCGCCGTACGCCTTACGGGTAATGACGGTAACCAGCGGAACGGTCGCCTCCGCGTAAGCGTAGAGTAGCTTAGCGCCGCGGCGAATAATGCCGTTGAACTCCTGATCGGTGCCGGGCAGGAAGCCGGGAACATCCACAAAAGTCAGAATCGGAATGTTGAACGCATCGCAATGACGCACGAAGCGGGCAGCCTTCTCGGATGCAGAAATGTCCAGGCAGCCGGCGAACTGCATCGGCTGGTTCGCCACAATACCGACCGTGCGGCCCTCAACGCGGGCGTAACCAATCATCACGTTCGGGGCGTACAGCGCCTGCATCTCCAGGAAGTGGCCGTCATCGACCACGGACTCAATGACCGCGCGCATGTCATAAGGCTGGTTTGCCGAATCCGGGATGAGAGTATCCAAATCCAAATCGTCTACGGTTACCACGGGCTCCTGGTCATGCTCCAGGGGCAGGGGCTCGGCAAGGTTGTTCGAGGGCAGGAACTCGAGGAGCTCACGCACAAAGTCGAAAGCGTCTTCCTCATCCTCAGCCAGGTAGGTGCTGGTGCCGGTCACAGAGTTGTGCTGACGCGCACCGCCCAGGGTTTCCATGTCCACATCCTCACCGGTCACGGTCTTAATGACGTCCGGGCCGGTGATGAACATGTGCGAAGTCTTATCCACCATGATGATGTAGTCAGTCAGAGCGGGGGAGTACGCGGCACCGCCAGCGCAGGGGCCCATAATGACAGAAATCTGCGGAACCACACCGGAGGCGCGCACGTTCATGCGGAAAATATCGGCAAACATCGCCAGGGAAGCCACGCCCTCCTGAATACGGGCGCCACCACCATCGTTAATGCCGATAACCGGGCAGCCGTTCTTCAGAGCGAACTTCTGCACCTTCACAATCTTCTCGCCGTTCACCTGCGAGAGAGAACCACCGTAAACGGTGAAGTCCTGCGAATACACGGCAACCAGGCGACCGTCCACGGTGCCGTAACCGGAGACCAAACCGTCACCCAGAGGCTTCTTCGCCTCCATGCCGAATGCGGTGGTGCGGTGGCGGGCGAGGGCGTCAAACTCTACGAAAGAACCCTCGTCCAGAAGCATGTCGATGCGCTCGCGGGCGGTGTTCTTGCCGCGTGCGTGCTGCTTCTCAATAGCTGCCTCACCGCTGGGCGCGAAGCTGCGCTCTCGACGTGCATAAAAATCAGCGAGCTTACCGGCGGTGGTGCTCAAGTCAAAATCCTGCTGGAGGTTCTCGGACATTATTCCTCGTTCCTGCTCCACCCGATTGTCGGGAGCCAGTGGTTGCGGTGATAGGGTGCTCAGGTGCCCCGAAGAGCACTCTTGAACAATGTGCATATCTTTCAACTATAGTGCGAACTAGCGCACATATGCCAGATGAGAAGCCAGAATATCAACACTAGATACACTTTTATGCACGCACCGCCCGCAATGATGCGCGAAGAGCGCTGAAGAGGCATCTAGAGCGCAGAGACACGATGCAGAAAACCCCCTCTCGCGCCGGCAATCCATACCAGCGAAAAGGGGGTTCAAGCTACTTTAGCTTTGCGAAATTTAGATGGTGCCCAGGACCGGGTTCCACTCGGTGATGGTGTGAGACAGAACCGCGCCACCAATGTTCATAGGGTCGCCAGCAACCAGCTTCTCAGCTGCCTCAACGGAGTCGACCTTTGCAATCAGCAGAGCGCCAGCGGGGGTCTCGCCGTCCAGCAGGGGACCGGAAACGATCAGGTTGCCCGCCTCAATCTGCGAACCAAGGTACTCGCGGTGAGCCGGACGGTACTTCGCCTGCTCCTCGGGAGCTGCGTAAACATAAGTAATTGCGTAATAAGCCATAGCGGTCTTCTTTCGAGCAGGGCGGAGGAACCTCCGCAGCCGGTCGGTGCTTGATGCACCCTCACTGTCTAATGTACCGTCTCGGGCACCGGGCGGGCATCACCGGCGGCAAGAAATTGATATGGTGAGAAACCAGTGCGACTCGGTAGAAGCTGGCAGGTTTCGACGGTGAGCTGAAAGAGGGTCGGCATACTGCAGAGTAGTTTCGGACAGAGTGGAAAGGCGCAAGCTAT
This sequence comes from Rothia sp. HMSC069C04, assembly GCF_001812895.1. Lineage (NCBI taxonomy): Bacteria > Bacillati > Actinomycetota > Actinomycetes > Micrococcales > Micrococcaceae > Rothia > Rothia sp. HMSC069C04. The sequence goes on along the minus strand of NZ_KV810742.1, from coordinate 122,729 downwards.
GGAGAAGAACATGCACATCGAGAGCGATCATTCGGTTTTGGATGCGCCGCGCATCCGCACCATCGCAATGGAAACCGGGTACTGTAGCGTCAACCTCTACGATGAAGTCGACTCCACCACCACCCGCGCCCGCGAACTACTCATGGACGGCACCGACCCCGAACGCGAACAGCTCGGCGAGCTCTCCGTCTACGCCAGCCTCTACCAAAGCGCCGGACGCGGCCGCCTCGCCCGAGCCTGGACCGCCCCTCCCGGGGCCTGCCTCGCCGCAAGTATCGTGGTGCGCCCGCACGCCTCCACAGACCCTCTCGCCCGAGAACTACCCGAAGACAGCTACCACTGGCTGACCCTCATCGCCGGGCTCAGCGTGGTCGATATTTGGCGCAGCTACGGCGTGGATGCCGCCCTCAAATGGCCCAATGACGTCATCGCGCAGGGGGCTAAGGGCTGCGGAATCCTCGCCCAGCTCGTTCCCGAAAGCGGCTCCACCGAGGGGCAGCGCAGCATCATTGTGGGTATCGGCCAGAACACGAACATGTCCGCTGAACAGCTGCCCGTACCCACCGCCACCAGCCTGAGCCTGTGCACCGGTGCCGTGGTTGACTCCTCCGAGGTGCTCACCCGACTCTTGAGCATCTTCGCCCGCCGCTACCGCGCCTTCGTGCGCGCCGGCGGTGACCCCGAACGCCCCGACCCCCTCAACCCCGACCCCCTCAACCCACAGAGCATCAGCCTGCTCGACCAGGCACGCGCCTCCACCGCAACCCTCGGAGCCAGCGTGCGCATGAGCCTGCCCGACGGAAGCACCGTAGATGGCATTGCCGAAGACCTCGACGGGCAGGGGCGCATCCTCATTCGCCGCGAGGACGGAACCATAGAGCCCTACGCGGTGGGCGATATTGAGCATCTTCGCCCCGCCAACGGTAGCTACGGAGATTTTCAGCAGGCACACTAGAACCAACCCCTAAAATTTCAGCCCATAAAATTTCTGCCCAGCACGGAAACTGCATCAACCCACACCACCTCAACCGGCGCCTCCAGCCGGAATATAACAACCAGCACAGCTAAGGAACACCATGCGCCTGCGCGGAAAACTCAACCCCGGTGAGCATGTCATCATCGCCACCCGACAGCACTACGGTGCTCTGCTGCCCGCGCTCGCCTACCTGCTGGTTGCTATCGCCGCCTCAACCTTTGCCTCCACGGCACGGTCCTCACCGATTCTGTGGACTCTCGGCATGATGTGTGCGGTTGGTACCGTTCTCGGAGCGGTGCGTACCGCATGGCGTTGGGCAACTACCTCCTACCTGCTGACCACGCACCGGCTCGTGGTTCGCCGTGGCGTGATGACCCGAACCGGAGACGAATCCCTCTACTTGGATTCCATGGGGGAGCGCTGGGTAAAACAACGCGGACCGGGTGCCTGGTTGGGCTATGGGTCCGTGTATGTGGTCTGCCGCGGAGCGCACCACCGTCTGACCTATGTTCCTGAACCCAAGCGTTTTGAAAAAGAAATTAAATCCGCTCGACGCGACTACTACGCCCTGCGTTCCCGCTATATCTAGCCCTCTCTGGGGTGCGTCCGCCCACTATAAGGAGGGTGGACCGGTTGGCTCAGAGCCTAACCCGGCGCCTAAATCTGCCGAAAAAATGCGGATTAGAGTATTCTTAAATGTGAATTACTCCACTAAAATATCTTTGGGTGCGGGCGCTTTGACGCCCAAAACACCGCAGTGGGGGGTATATTAACAAGGCGCTATACAGTGAAGCAGTGCACAATCGACGCACGGCACACGCCAGCGCATCCGCACGACAGAACAGATGATCCGGCAGATATGAAAGGAGCGGCAGCGGCAATGAGCACGGCAGACCACCATGAACCTGCGCACTCTCCGCAGGGTACCGGCGCCACCATGGGCCCCGAAACCCAAATGCTGAACCTCAAAATTCTGCAGAACCTCGCCCAGAACAATATCTACCGCGACGAGGAATCCAAGGCGGGAATCCGAGCCCTCGAAAAGTCGCTCCTGGGACAGGGGCGCCGCTACACCCCCGTAGAAGCCGCAGAATGCGCCGGACTTCCCCTCGAAACCGCCCAGCGTATCTGGCACAATATAGGCTTCCCGACAATTGCCAACCACTCGCCCTACTTCACTGAAACAGACGTGCAGATGCTCGCCGACCTGCAGAAGTTGGACGCAGACGGCGACATTCGCATGGAATATGTGGCATCCCTCGTGCGCGCTGAAGGTCAACTGACCGACCGTACCGTCGCCTGGCAGATTGAGGCGCTCGTGCACAACATCATGGTCACCGAAAACCTCAGCGATAATGATGCCCGCCGCAAGCTCCTCAAAGACTTCCCACGCTACCTTGAGGTTCTCGAGCGTCTGGCGCTCTACGCATACCGTCGCCAGATGTACGCCGGAATCCTGCGCCTGGGATTGCGCGAAAACAACGTGACCACCTCCGGCCTCTCCCGCCTGCCCTTGGTGCGTGGTGTAGGATTCGTGGATCTGGTCTCGTACACCTCCCTGGTACGTAACCTAGACGCGGCGGCTCTTTCTCAGCTCATCAACCACTTTGAGCAGAGTTGCCTGGACGTTATTGCGCCCCTGGGCGGTCGCATTATTAAGACTCTCGGTGACGAAGTCTTCTTCCTCACCGAAACCCCGGACACTATCGCAGAAATTAGCCTGCAGCTCTCCGAAAAGATCGGCGCCGACCCGCAGCTACCGGAAGCCCGCGTCGCCTTCATTTGGGGCGAGGTTCTGGCTAACCGCGGCGACGTGTACGGCTCCAGCGTGAACCTGGCTGCGCGCCTGGTCTCCCTCGCTGAACCGGGTACCGTGCTGACCGATAATGAGACAGCAAACACGCTCCGACAGGTGGGAAATCGCTATACTCTCACCTCTCAAGGGACGCGAAACGTTAGAAGCTTTGGTAACGTAGACCCCGTGGCGGTGACTCGTCGCGCGAACTACACAATGGAGATAGACCTCTCATGACTGAACTGAAACTACGTACCGGTGGTGCAACGCACCGCGGCGCACATCGAGAAAATAACGAAGATTCGATGGTCGTCGCCGGTTCCCTTTGCGTGGTCGCGGACGGCATGGGAGGCCACGAAGCCGGCGAAGTAGCATCGCGTCTGTGCGTGCGTCAGCTTGCCTACTCGCCCTTCTTCACCATGCCCGGTGGCCGTAGCGAAGAGGAGCAGCAGGCCTACGCTGAACGCCTCGCCGCCATTGACGAATCCGACCCCGCCAAGCGCCGTCGCCGCGCAAACACCCTGCTTAACAATGAAATCGTGGGCACCCTGAACCGCCTGCACGATATCCTTGGCGAAACCAACGAAGAAATTAAGCAGGCGCTCTCCCGCGCCGGCGGCACGACCGTCACCGGCGCCTGGCTGACCAGCATCGGTGACCGTAACCTGTGGGTTATTTTCAACGTGGGTGACTCCCGAACCTACCGCCTGCTGCGTGAGGACGAGGGTATTCACCACTCCGCCATGGAGAAGCTGCCCGGCGCTGAAGGGGCCGCCTCGCTGGAGCAGGTCACCACTGACCACTCCGAGGTGCAGTACCTGGTTGACGAGGGTCAGATTACCGCCCTGGAGGCGCTGACCCACCCGCGCCGCAACGTGATTACCCGCGCGCTGGGTACCGGCAACTACTGGGAACCGGACTTCTGGGTTCTGCCCGCCCGCGCCGGTGACCGCCTGATGCTCTGCTCCGATGGTCTTTCCGGTGAGCTTTCGCACGAATACATGGCACGCGTACTCACCTCGATCCGCCACCCGCAGGACGCCGCTGACGTGCTCCAGCACGAGGCGTTGCGATCGGGCGGCCGCGACAACATTACCGTGATTGTTGCTGACGCTGTCGAGGCCTAAACTCGAAGCCTAAACTTCATACCTTATGATTCACCCCCCGCTCTCTTCGGGTACTCGTGCGAGTGCCTGTAGGAGGCGGGGGTGAACTGTATCCGCGCACAGAAACTAAGGAAGCGCGATCCGGGAAGTAGCTACAGTGTTCTTACGCCAGTGTTTACGCTGGCGGAACCCGAGCAATATGACGAGCGATAGGGGAGAGGCGGAGCAAAAACGCTAGACTGGACGGGTGACTGAGAACAACACCCCCCAGCAGACTGCCCCCGCCGAGACTCGAGCAGAGAGCCCCGCAGAAAACGCCGCAGAAAACACTGCGGAGATTACCGAGGCCCTGCGCGCCGAGTACGCGGAACTGACCGATAAGATTCGTGCCGCCCGCCGCGCCTACTACAACGAGGACGCGCCCTTCCTCTCTGACGCCGAGTACGATGCGCTCTACCGCCGCCTCGAAATCATCGAGGCGGAGCACCCGCACCTAATCGCGAACGACTCGCCCACCCAGGAAGTCGGCGGCGAAGCCATCGAAGCTTTCGCGCCCGTCACCCACCTGCAGCGCATGTACTCCCTCGAGGACGTCTTCTCCTTCGAGGAGCTATGCACCTGGTTGACCAAGACCGAAGAGAACACCCGGAACCTCACCGGTAGCGCACCGCAGTGGCTGACCGAGCTGAAGATTGACGGCCTGGCGGTGAATCTGCTCTACCGCAACGGTACCCTCGTACGCGCGGCAACCCGCGGCGACGGCACCACCGGTGAAGACGTCACCCACAACGTGCGCACCATTGCGAGCATCCCGCAGCAGCTGACCGGCGAGAACCACCCCGAGGAGATTGAAATCCGCGGCGAAGTGTTCATCTCTTCCGCTGATTTTGAGAAGCTCAACGAGTCCATGATTGCCGCAGGTAAGAACCCCTTTGCGAACCCGCGTAACGCCGCGGCAGGCTCGCTGCGCCAGAAGGATGCGGCGATTACCGCCTCGCGCCCGCTGAGCATGTACGTGCACGGCATCGGTTCGCGCACCGGCCTGGACATTGCCACTCAGTACGAGACTTACGACCTGCTCGCCTCCTGGGGTCTGCCCGTGAGCCCCTACAGCGAAATCGCCGATAACACCGAGGCGGTGTTCGACTTCATTAATAAGTACGGCGAGCAGCGCCACTCCCTGGTGCACGAAATCGACGGCATCGTCATTAAGGTCAACGACTTCGCGACCCAGGCTCAGCTGGGCTACACCTCCCGTGTGCCGCGCTGGGCGGTGGCGTACAAGTACCCGCCCGAAGAGGTGCACACCAAGCTGCTGGACATCCGCGTGGACGTGGGACGCACCGGCCGCGTGACCCCCTACGGCGTCATGGAGCCCGTGTTCGTCTCCGGCTCGACCGTCGAACGCGCCACCCTGCACAACCAGGACGTGGTCAAAGCTAAGGGCGTGCTCATCGGTGACACCGTGGTGCTGCGCAAGGCAGGCGACGTGATCCCCGAGATTGTTGCCCCCGTGGTTGCCCTCCGTGACGGCACCGAACGAGAGTTCGTCATGCCTAGCGAATGCCCCTCCTGCGGCTCGCCCCTTGCCCCCGGCAAGGAAGGTGACGTGGACCTGCGCTGCACGAACCCGCGCTCCTGCCCGGCGCAGCTGACCGAGCGCGTGTACTATGCGGCAAGCCGCGGCGCCTTCGACATTGAGGCGCTCGGCTTCGAAGCAGCAAAGGCACTCACCAGCCCCGCAACCCCAGATACTCCTCCGCTAACGAGCGAGGCGCACCTGTTCAGCCTCAACATTGAGGACCTGCGCGAGGTCACCATCGAGCGTGAGAAGAAGGTCAAGGGCGTGGGCACCGGAAAGATGGAGCGCGTGCCCTACTTCTACACCAAGCCGACCAAGGCACGCCCCGAGCCGAAGCCCACGAAGAATACGCTGAACCTCTTCGCCGAGCTGGAGAAGGCAAAACAGCAGCCGCTGTGGCGCGTGCTGGTTGCCCTCTCGATTCGCCACGTGGGTCCGACCGCTGCCCGCGCGCTCGCCGCGGAGTTCGGTTCGATGCAGGCGATCCGCGAGGCTAACCGTGAACGCCTTGCCGCTGTGGACGGTGTGGGCACCACGATTGCCGACTCTATTATTGAGTGGTTCGCTGAGGACTGGCACGCCGAGGTGGTGGACTCCTGGGCTGCCGCCGGTGTGCGCATGGAAGATACTCGTGACGAGTCCGTGGCGCGCACCCTGGAGGGCTTGACCGTGGTCGTGACCGGCACGCTGAACGGTTACACCCGTGACGGTGCGAAGGAAGCCATTATTGCTCGCGGCGGTAAGGCATCCGGTTCTGTATCTAAGAGGACCCACTTTGTGGTTGCTGGCGCGAACGCCGGCTCGAAGCTGGATAAGGCTCAGCAGCTGGGCCTGAAGGTACTGGATGAGGAGGGCTTCACCGCCCTGCTCGAGGGTGGTCCGGAGGCTGTTGAGGCTACCGCCGAGTAGACCCGGTAGTGGGGGCACCTGAATCTGACCCCTGCAATATATAGAGCATTCAGGCTCTGGAGTGCGTGCTTCAGGGTCTGAATGCCAATTTCTGGCATTTATAATTACCACAGCTTTTAAGGCGGAAGCGCCTTAAAACACTCCCAAAGCGAAGAAATATTTAAAAAATATTTACACGCTGTTCAAAACCCTTAAAGGTGGCGCCCATCAACCCCGAATTGGAAAACTCAGCAGGGGAGCGCATCCGAGTTAAACCCCTAGAAAACCCCGAAATTCCGGGGAAAAACCCTTAAGGCGCGCGGGGCTCAAGGTCTTAAATAATGTTTCCTGCACTTTTAACCTGGAAGAACCCTGGGAGAACCCGGGACGTTCGCTGTGAACTTGAAATCGGGTTGGAATCATAAAAAACCTCGGCTATCTTTGAGACCAGATGGATTCTTGCAAGAGAATCACCTGTGTGGTTTCAAGCTTGGAATGCTTGAAACGATGCCCGGTTCTACCGCACGTCCCCATCGAGGAAGTGCCACCCGGATTCCGCACATAAGTGCAGAATCGCTCACGGTGACATGAAATCGGTGGAGAGCCGCTCACATGGTAGAGCCAGAATATGAGTAACCTACTTCGTTATCAAAGGGTGAGCGGCGGCGCGCTAGAGTTCCGGGGACGGAACGAGCGGGGACGGCCCCAAGGAGCATTATGAAGAACACTTCCATTCGTCGTACCGCAGCAGCTCTCGCCATCGGTGGCGCTGTAGCAGCTACCATGTCGATGCCCGCTGCAAACGCAGTAGACGGTGCTACCTGGGACGCACTGGCACAGTGCGAGTCCGGTGGCAACTGGTCCATCAACACCGGTAACGGCTTCTACGGCGGTCTGCAGTTCACCCAGCAGTCCTGGAACGGCGTCGGCATGTCCGGCTCCCCCGCGACCGCTTCCCGTGCACAGCAGATCGAGGCTGGCGAGCGTCTGCTCGCTATCCAGGGCTGGGGCGCATGGCCCGCATGCTCCGCTAAGCTTGGCCTCTACGGCAAGACCGGCGCAGCTCCCACCTACACTGAGCCCACCACCACCGTGGCTGCACAGTCGCAGACCCAGCAGACCTACACCGCTCCCGCGGCACAGGTTGCACCCGCAGCTCCTGCAGCTCAGGCTGCACCCGCAGCAGTTGAGGCACCCGCAGCAGCTCCCGCTGCACCGGTAGCACCCGCTGCACCCGCAGTTGAGGCTCCCGCAGCTCCCGCAGCAGCACCGGCAGTTGAGGCTCCCGTAGCAGCAGCTCCCAAGGCTGCAGCAGGCACCTACACCGTGGTTCCCGGTGACTCCCTCTCGCTGATTGCTGCAAAGCTCGGCGTTGCAGGCGGCTACCAGGCAATCGCAGCTGCGAACACCGACATCATCTACAACGTTGACCTGATCTTCCCCGGCCAGGTTCTGACCATCCCCGCCTAAGGATTAACCCTCAAGCGTAACGTGGACACGTTGTAGCCCAACGCCCCGCACCTCACACGAGGAGCGGGGCGTTGAGCATTTAACCCGAAAACAGGGGAGAAGAACACCGCCTGAACACGCAAACCAGCAGGTAAACCCTCCAACCCCCAATGAGACGGAAAACGCAACCTCCACTACACTAGAGAAGAGACAAGAAAACAAACTACGGGAGAACCATGTCTGCCATCACCTTTGAACAGGTAAAGCACCTGGCATCGCTGGCACTCATTGAGATGACCGATGAAGAACTCACCGCGATGGCGTCTGAGCTGGACGTCATCGTCGCATCCGTTGAGACCATGTCGCAGAAAGCAACTGCCGACATCCCCGCGACCAGCCACCCCATCCCCCTCGAGAACGTCTTCCGTGAAGACGTACCCGTCACCACCCTCACCCAGGAAGAGGCGCTCTCCGGCGCCCCCGACGCACAGGACGGCAAGTTCCGCGTGCCGGCAATCCTCGACGAAGACTAAGAGGAGAACAACCAAGTGAACGAACTGATCCAGCTCACCGCCGCAGAAGCAGCAGAAAAGCTCGCATCCGGCGAAATCACCTCCGTCGAGCTCACCCAGGCACACCTGGACCGCATCGCAGCCACCGACGGCGCACCCCTGAGCGACAACCGAGCAGACGGCAAGAACGGTCTCAACGCCTTCCTGCACATCAACGCCGAAGAAGCACTCGCCACCGCAGCAGCAGTGGACGCAGACCGCGCAGCAGGCAAGGAACTGCCCCCGCTCGCAGGCGTACCCATCGCCGTCAAGGACCTCATCGTCACCAAGGGCCAGCCCACCACCGCAGCATCGCGCATGCTCGAAGGCTGGATGAGCCCCTACGACGGTACCGTCACCCGCAAGGTCCGCGAAGCACGCATGCCCATCCTCGGCAAGACCAACCTCGACGAATTCGCAATGGGCTCCTCCAACGAGCACTCCGCATTCGGCGTAGTACGCAACCCCTGGGCACTCGACCGCGCACCCGGCGGCTCCGGCGGCGGCTCCGCAGCAGCCGTCACCGCCTTCCAGGCACCCCTGGCGCTCGGCACCGACACCGGTGGCTCCATCCGCCAGCCCGCAGCACTGACCGGTAGCGTCGGCGTCAAGCCCACCTACGGCTCCGTCTCCCGTTACGGCGTCATCGCCATGGCGTCCTCCCTCGACCAGGTAGGCCCCGTCGCCCGCACCGTCCTGGACACCGCACTGCTCCACGAAGCAATCGCAGGCCACGACCCGCTCGACGCAACCTCCCTGCCCGATGAGCCCGGCAACTTCGTTGAAGAAGCCAAGGCAGGCGCAGAAGCCGCACGCAAGGGCGACCTGTCCGGCCTGCGCATCGGCGTCATCAAGGAACTCGGTGGCGGCAACGGCGAAGGCTTCGAAGCAGGCGTCCTCGCACGCTTCCGCGAATCCGTCGAAGAGCTGCGTGCCGCAGGCGCAGAGATCATCGAGGTCTCCCTGCCCTCCGTCACCGAAGCCATCAGCGCCTACTACATGATCATGTCCTCCGAGGTGTCCTCCAACCTGGCACGCTACGACGGCGTCCGCTACGGCCTGCGCGTCGTACCCGAAGACGGCCCCGTCACCATCGAACGCGTCATGTCCGCAACCCGCTCCGCAGGTTTCGGCCACGAGGTCAAGCGCCGCATCATCCTCGGCACCTACGCACTGTCCGCAGGTAACTTCGACGCCTACTACGGCGCCGCACTGCGCGTACGCACCCTCATCCAGCGCGACTACGCGGCAGCATTCGAAAAGTGCGACGTGCTCATCTCCCCGACCGCGCCCTCCACCGCGTTCAAGCTCGGCGAGAAGACCGAAGGCGACCCCATGGCAATGTACCTGGGCGACGTCGCAACCGTGCCCGTCAACCTGGCAGGCGTCCCGGCGCTCTCCCTGCCCGGCGGCCTCTCCGAAGAGAACAACCTGCCCGTCGGCATCCAGTTCACCGCACCCGCACGCGAAGACGCACGCCTCTACCGCGTCGGCGCAGCACTGGAAGAACTGCTCACCGCAAAATGGGGCGCACCGCTCTACAAGAGCCTGCCCGACACCGAAACTCTGATCCGCGACTTTGACTTTGGGGGAACCAAGTAATGAGTGAAGAAGTCCTCAGCTTCGAAGAAGCCATCGAAAAGTACGACCCGGTCCTCGGCTTCGAGGTGCACGTCGAACTGAACACCAAGACCAAGATGTTCGACTCCGCACCCAACGAGTTCGGCGACGAACCCAACACCAACGTCACCCCCGTATCGCTTGGCCTGCCCGGCGCGCTGCCCATGGTGAACAAGACCGCTGTTGAGTCCGCCATCAAGCTCGGCCTGGCACTGGGCTGCGAGATTGCAGACAAGTCCTACTTCGCCCGCAAGAACTACTTCTACCCGGACTCCCCGAAGAACTTCCAGACCTCCCAGGCTGGCGGCCCCATCGCGGAAAACGGCTCCCTGGACGTTGAGCTCGAAGACGGCACCATCTTCACCGTCGAAATTGAGCGCGCCCACATGGAAGAAGACGCAGGCAAGCTCACCCACGTCGGTGGCGCAGACGGCCGAATCCAGGGTGCAACCTCCTCCCTGGTCGACTACAACCGCGCAGGCGTGCCCCTGATCGAAATCGTCACCCGACCCATCGTCGGTGCTGGCGAACGCGCACCCGAACTGGCACGCGCCTACGTTGCCGCAATCCGCGACATCGTACGCTCCCTCGGCATCTCCGACGCCCGCATGGAACGCGGTAACGTCCGCTGCGACGCCAACGTCTCCCTCATGCCCAAGGGCGCAGAGAAGTTCGGCACCCGCTCCGAAACCAAGAACGTGAACTCCCTCCGTTCCGTCGAGCGAGCCGTCCGCTACGAGATTCGCCGCCACGCAGCGATCCTCGAACGCGGCGAAAAGGTCACCCAGGAGACCCGCCACTGGCACGAAGATACCCGGGAAACCTCCTCGGGTCGCCCCAAGTCCGACGCTGACGACTACCGCTACTTCCCCGAACCGGACCTCGTACCGGTCGTCACCAACAGCGAGTGGATTGAGCGTCTGCGCGCCGAACTGCCCGAACCCCCGGCAGAGCGCCGCCGCCGCCTCAAGGGTGAGTGGGGCTACTCCGACGAAGAGTTCCGCGACGTCGTCAACGCCGGCGCACTCGACGTCATCGAAGAGACCGTCGCCGCAGGCGCAACCGCAGCAGCAGCCCGCAAGTGGTGGATGGGCGAGATTGCCCGCCGCGCAAAGCAGGCTGAAGTTGAGCTCACCGCCCTCGGCGTGGAGCCCGCAACCGTGGTCGCCCTCGAAGCGCTCATCTCCGAAGGCAAGATCAACGACAAGATTGCCCGCCAGGTGCTCGAGTTTGTCCTCGCCGGTGAAGGCACCCCCGCCGAAATCGTTGAGGCACGCGGCCTCGCCGTAGTCTCCGACGACGGCGCGCTCACCGCAGCCGTTCAGGAAGCACTGGCAGCAATGCCCGACGTTGCAGACAAGATCCGTGCCGGTAAGGTTCAGGCTGCTGGCGCTATCGTCGGTCAGGTCATGAAGGCTACCCGCGGTCAGGCTGATGCCGCCCGCGTGCGTGAGCTGATTCTGGCTGAGTGCGGCGTGGAAGGCTAAGCTTTTCTGCTGACCCGGCTCTAACGAAAGAGGCGCTGTCTCCCGAGGTGGGAGGCGGCGCCTCTTTTGTGCTCTCTTGTTCTGCACGAGATGCGCGGTTCCGCGCGGAAAGCGGCTATCGTCCTCGTTCCTACAGGGCGGGTGGGTACGCTATACCCTTCCTCCGCTCCTGCAGGGGAACCCACCCTCTCGGGCGCTCCGCCCTTCCTTGCTTCGCTGCGGAGAGCACCCGAGAGGGTACCCTGATGTCGCTTCCGGAGGGTATAGCTACCCCGCTCCGGCTAGGTTTGGCACGTCGCGTGGAGGGGCGGTGTCGTCCGTAGTGACATCAGGGTGCCCGAAGCGAAGCGAGGGCGGGTGCCCCTGTAGGAACGAGGATGAGCGCCGCCCCTCCAGTAACGCAACGTACCATAACGAGAAATGCTCCTTCCATATCTTCAAGATATAGAAGGAGCATTCTCTATTGCTGGGTGTTACTCAGTAACGCCGAGGTTGCTCATCAGGAACGCGTAATCCCACGCGATCTCACGCCAACGTGTATACCGGCCGGAACCACCACCGTGACCGCCCGACATGTCAATCTTCAGCAGCGGTACCGGCGACGACGGGTCAATCTGCTCACGCAGCGCCGCAACCCACTTCGCAGGCTCCACGTAGAGCACACGGGTGTCGTGCAGGCTCGTCACCGCAGCAATCGCCGGGTAGCGGACCGGGCGGATGTTCTCGTACGGGGTGTACGACTTCATGTAGGCGTACACTTCCGGGTCCTCAATCGGGTTGCCCCACTCTTCCCACTCCATCGCCGACAGCGGCAGCTCCGGGTCGAGGATGGTGGTCAGCGCATCCACGAACGGTACGGCAGCCAGGCAGGCGGCGTACTTTTCGGGGGCGAGGTTCAGCACGGCGCCCATGAGCAGGCCGCCGGCGCTACCGCCGTAGCAGCCGATACGCGCCTCATCAGCCCACGGCTTAGCCGCAATGTAGCTGGTGACGTCCACGAAGTCGGTGAAGGTGTTCTTCTTCGCGAGCTTCTTGCCGTTCTGGTACCAGGAGCGGCCCAGCTCGCCGCCGCCGCGAATATGCGCAATGACGTAGATGACGCTGCGGTCCAGGATCGACAGCATCGGGATGGAGAACATCGGGTCCATGGATGACTCGTACGAGCCGTAACCGTACTGGATGACCGGGTGCGGCTTGCTCATGTCCAGGTCGGCGCGGTGAATCACCGAGATCGGGATGAGCGTGCCGTCCTCCGCCGGTGCCCAGTCGCGGTAGGCACGATAGTCCTCACGGTTGTAGCCGCCGAGTACCGGGGTTTCACGGCGCAGCAGCAGGGTCTGCGACATGGGGAAGTAGTCGTAGACGCGGCGCGGCGTCAGGTACGAGGTGTAGGCGATGCGCAGCACGGGGGAGTAGTTCTCCGCACGCAGCACGGAGGCGGTGTACAGTTCCTCGTCGAAGCCGGCAGGTTCCATGAAGGTCACGCCGGCGGGGCGGCGGCGGCGCCACTGGATGGGCAGCTGCTCACGCGGTGCGAGGAAGATGCGGGTGGTGGTGTCCGCGCGGGCGGTGACGACCAGGTGCGTTGCGGTGAAGGTGAAGCCCTCCAAGCGCACGTGTTCGCTGTGGCGGATGACGGGTACCCAACGCTGCGCGTACTCTTCGAGGCTTTCACCTTCGCGCGGCATGTCGGCAAGCACCAGCTCGGAGTTCAGCGCATTGTAGTCGTGCTGAATCAGCAGGTGCTGCTCGCCGGCAATGTTGAGCGGCTCGGCATAGTATTCGATGCCCGCGCTCTTGGGGATGAGCAGGGTCGGCTCGCCCTTGGGTTCGCGGGTGGGGATGAGGCGCACTTCCGTGTACTCGGAGTTGGAGCTGGTGATGACTACGGAGGAACGGTCGGAGCTCATGGCGGCGCCGAGCCACATGGTGTTGTCCGGTTCCTCGTAGATCAGGTGGTCTTCGGTGCCCTGCCCGACGTCGTGCACGTAGACACGCCAGGGGCGCCACGACTCGTCGGGCACGAGGTAGATGAGCTGTTCGGCGTGGTTGATGAAGAAGGAGCCCGCCGCAATGTTGGGGATGGTGTCTTCGAGGAAGGAGCCGGTTTCCATGTTGAGGAAGCGCTGCTCGTAGCGTTCGTCGCCCTTCTCGTCCACGGAGATGCTCAGCAGCTTGCCGTTACGTGCAGGCTGGAAGCTGCCGAGGGAGAAGAACTCCATGTCCTTGGCGTATTCGTTGCAGTCGAGGATGACGACCTCACCCTCGAGCACCTCGCCGGGGGTGACGGTCGGCGGGGTGTAGCGCACCACCTCGTCGCCTTCGTGCAGGGCGGGGTAGCGGTAGAAGACGGGGTACTGGCCGCCGGGTACCATACGGCTGTAGTACCACCAGTCACCGATACGGTTCGGGACGGTCAGATCCGACAGCAGGGTGCGGTTCTTAATCTCGTTGAAGATGGACTCGCGGAGGGGCTGCTGGTCTGCGGTGACAGCTTCGGTGTATTCGGCTTCTGCTTTGAGGTAGTTGAGGACCTCTTCGCTTTCCTTGTCGCGGAGCCATTCGTAGTGGTCGATGAAGACGTCGCCGTGATGTTCGCGGCGGTGCTCGACCTTCTTCGGTACGGGCGGGGTGAGGTTCTGTTCAGCCATGCTGCCACCTCTTTCAATGAGTTATGGGTTTGTGAATGGTGTGTGCCGTCTGCGCCCGCGCTCCTACGCCGCCGCGATGGCGGTGAGGGTGCGCGGGGGTCTGCGGGCACGCCTAGTTCTAGTGTATCGAAGAGTGAGGCAGGCTACTATATTGCCGCCTGCGCGGGGTTGCCCGGCTCAGCCTGTGGAAGCCCCGCTGAAGTCTCACCGAAGCCTCGCCGCAACGTGCGCGTCCGGCGGCTAGTTGGCGCGTCCCTTAATGGACATGAGGGTGCGGCGGCCCGCCTTGTTTGCCTTCGTGAAGGCGCGGTTACTCTGCCGGTACTCGCGCTCCTGGGAGCGCAGGCGCAGGCGCGCGGATTCCGCCATCATCCTGCGGTAGCGTTCGAAACGTTCGGGGTCGAGGGAGCCGTCGGCGAGCGCCTGCTGCACCGCGCATCCGGGTTCGGAGCCGTGGGAGCAGTCGCTGTACCGGCAGGAGGAGGCGTAGCTGGAGACGTCCTCGAAGGTCTCATCAATGGCGGCGCTATCGCTCGTTGCGGCTAGGGCTCGTACGCCCGGAGTGTCGATCAGCACCGTGCCAGATGATGATTTTGCGTTGGTCGAGTCTCCTTCGCTTGAGCCTTCCGCACCGGGTAAAACAAGCATCTGGCGGCTGGTGGTGGTGTGGCGCCCCTTGCCGTCAGCATCGCGGACCGTGGAGGTGACCTGCACCTGATATTCTTGGCTATCCTCGCGGGGGTCAACTCCGGGGTTGAGCAGAGCGTTGACGAGGGTAGATTTGCCTGCGCCGCTACGGCCCAGGAATGCGGCGGTGCGTCCGGCGACAAGCTCCGCGACCGGGGCAGGGTCGTAGCCGTTGTCCGTGCAGACGGCGAGTACCGCATCCACACCACCTGCGAGGGAGTCCCTGTAGTTGGTGAGCTGTTCAGCCGTTACTAGGTCACCCTTGGTGAGAATCAGTGCGACCTGCACCCCGGAAGCGTGCGCCAGGGCGGTGTAGCGTTCAATTCGCCCAATGGACGGCTCGGGGAAGCAGGGCTCAACGATGCAGAGCATATCCACGTTGGCGGCGACAGGCTGATCCGCGGATTCTCGGGTGGCGCTGGGGCGGGTGAGGTAGCTTCGCCGGGGCAGTATCGCGAGGAATTTATGCTCCGCCGGATGGGCTGCACCGCCAGTTCCGGGGATGGGTTGGGTGAGTACCCAGTCGCCGACGACGGGGTACTCTTCTTCGCCGTAGTCGTTCTCAACCGGACGCAGCGGAGCGGAAAGCTTAATGAGCTCACCCCGCTCGCAGGTCAGTAGCTCGCAGCGGGTGCGGTGCACGGCGCTGACACGGGCGAGGGTAAAGTTTTCGAGGGTACCGCCGAGGGTGAACGCGGCGCGGATTGCTGAACCCTGCCAGGAGGGGTCGAACCCTAGGGTCTCTAAGGTGTATGAAGCGGGAGCAATGGTCACAGGAATAGTCTTTCTTAGTTGCGGCGCCCGGCTGGGTACGGCGCCCGGTCGGTTTTCATGCCCGGATAGCGCGCCGGGGGAGAGGGTGTTTAAAAGGTTCGTTCTTTTTGGGTTTCACACCCTATAGCAGCGAGGCGCGGGCGCCTGCACGGATGCGGCGGGCGGCAAGGAAGGTCAGCCCCAACCCTACCGCGGCGTAGAGTACCGCCAGTGCCGCGTCTGCCCCCAGGGACGCGAAGAGCTCCGGGGTGGTGCCGTTCGCAATACCGCTAGAGGCGTCTAAAACCTGCACCAGCCGGGACCCGGGAACCCAGGGACACAGCCACGCAAGCCACGCGGGGTAGGTGCTCACCGGAACAATCACACCCGCGCTCACCGGCAGAATAATCGACAGGACATTCGACCCCGTGTACGGATCGGACAGGTACAGGCCCAGCCCGGCGGCAAAAATACCCAGGCAGACCCCGCCCAGCACCGCAACCGGCATCAGTGCGATGGCGCCGAGCAGAAGCCCCGAAGCCGCCCCGGTGGAGGGCGCCGTGAGGGAGAGCAACCACACGATGCCCACATTGCTCAGGCCCGTCACGGAGGCTAGCAGCGCGGGTACCGCCGCCGCGCCCAGCCAGTAGCCCGCATCCACGGGGCGCGCCGTGCACACGTACTCGAAGACGCCAATCCACCGGTCTGTGGCGACGCGCGCAACAATGCCGGCGGCCACCGAGCTGAGGGTGGCAATCAGGGCGGTTGCACAGCCGATGCGCACCGTATCGTTCGCGGCAAGATCAGCACCCAGAAGCACCGTGAAAAGCACGTTAAGACCGGGTACGAGAACCAGGGTCGTGACAGCCGTTCCGAGGGTTGCGAAGGTAATCGACGACGACCAGCCAATAGAGGCGGTCGACAGTGCCCGACGCGCCACGCTAGGCAGAGCAGCAGAAGAGAGAACACGCACGCTACATCGCCCCCAGGGTGCCGCGACGGCGGGCGGAGGCGAGAGCCTTCCGTGCAAAGAGGAAGGCGCACAACGCCCAAGCGAGGCTCACGGCGAGCGTCTGCGCAACGGGCAGGAGCGCATCCGCCGGGGTGTTAATAGGGATACGCCCTAGCAGCAGGTGCACCGGCGCCTGCAGAGGAATGAGCACGCCCACGGCATCCAGCCAGGCGGGTGCCTCAACGGTCGTGAAGAGAACCCCGGAGAGAATAAATACCGGCACGAGGAGCAGCTCCTCGTAGGCGATGGCGTTCGGCGTTGCCACGAAGAACACCGCAATCATGAACGTAACCGACAGGCATGCAACCCACAGCAGGGGAACGCCCAGAACATAGCGCGGCCAGAGCTCGGAAAAGTCCGTAACCTGCGGATTGAGCGTCACAAGAGCCCAAACCGCCCACGATAGGGGTAGGGCCGCCAGACCCACAATGGAGGCGCTCGAAACGATAGCCGCCAACACCCGCACCGGAGAAATCGACCCGGAACACAGGTACACGAGGGTCCCGCGGAAGCGCTCAAAATTGATAATGCCCGCAGACACGATGCAGACCGACCACATGCCCACGATGCCCGCGCGGGTCCACGCGAGGGTCGGGTCAACGGAGTGACCCGCGGAGCTCTGGGCCGCCGCGTGCACGGCGAGCGCTTGAAGGATAACCGACCCGAGCACCGTGCTGATGAGCAGCTGAATAAAGTACGGGACCGTCAGGAACTGTCGCAGGCTAAATCCCATGAGCCGCAGCTGGCGGGCGCACTCCTGCCTCAGGTCGTACTGCTGGCCCCGGGTTTGGGACTCTTCCGAGCGTCGCGTCTGAGTACTCATCGCTTGAGCCCCTCCGCCATCGCCAGGTATGCCTCTTCCAGGGTTGCCGGGCGCGTGTACGGCTCGGTTCGTGCCCCGATGTTCGCGGCGGCGAGCCCCTCCGCCAGGATGCGGTGCGCCTCGCCCGCCTCGAACGTGGCGCGCTCGCCGTGCCAGTAGAGGGTCAGTTCCCAGCCGGAACCACGCGGGGCAAAAAGTACCGCCGCCTTATCGTGGAGGAATCCGCGTAGTGTATCAAGACCCTCGGTGGCGGTGGGATCCACCTGAACCACAGTCGTGGCGGCAATACCGGCGTGTGCGGCAACGTCCTCGAGACTGCCGCTCACCGCAACGGAACCGGCGCCCAAAACGGTGATGGTATGCGCCAGGTCCTCGATTTCGCCCAGTAGGTGACTCGTCAGCAGAACGGCGGCGCCGTCCTCCGCGAGGGAGCGGATGAGGGTTCGCACGGTCAGGGCGATATCGGGGTCGAGCCCGTTGGTCGGCTCGTCCAGCAGGAGCAGGGCGGGGGAGCCGAGCAGCGCGCGAGCGATGTGCAGGCGCTGCTTCATGCCGCGGGAAAACTCCTGAAAGGGTCGCGCCGCCGCATCGGTGAGTTCCACGCGGGCTAGGGCGTGGTCCACCTCGCGCCGCCGGCTCCGCCCGGAAACCCCCGCAACATCGGCGAAGAAGAGCAGGTTGTCGCGGGCGCTGGCGCGCGGGTAGAAGCCGCTATCCCCGCCGAGTGCGAGACCCACGTGACGGCGTGCCCGCTGCGGGTGAGCGATGGCGTCAACACCGTTCACGGTGAGGCTACCGCTGGTGGGGGTGAGCAGGGTCGAGCACATCTGCACGGTGGTTGTTTTGCCCGCGCCGTTGGGGCCGAGGAGGGCGTGGATCTCGCCGGAGCTAACGCGAAGCGACACCCGGTCGACGGCGGTAAAAGCGTTTTCACCTTTGCCAAAGACTCGGCTGAGCTGCGCGGCGTCAAGAACAAGAGACATGGTAGGTAACCTTCGGGTATGACCCTCTGGCCCCTATACCGGAGGGATGCTGGGCAGGATAAACAGCGGAGTGTGCCGCGCCCTGCGTGAGTGTATGTGTAGTCTCAGTGTACCGAAAAGCATCGAAAAAGTGATGGGAATTACTATTTGGAGGGTGGGGCACTCGCTCTGAAAGCACTATCCATGAGGCACCACCTGCGCAGCGGATTCCCGTGTCATATTCACCGACAGCATGAGCTTCATCGACGTTAAAAAACGTCATCTTTGCAATGAAATGTCTTAAAGTGCCGTTCACCCACAAAACCCTTGACCCCACCCAACGCCCTATGACACCCTGAATACAGGTCAAGAGCGCCAGCGATAAGCCCCAGCTAGCTGGCCGGCAACCCTCCTCCGCGGTGGGGTGCCCTGGGTGAAGACCAGGCGGCACGCAAAAGCGTGACGCAAGCGCGGGACCGATGTGACCGATAACGGTACATCAATCGTGACAGGATTATTCGACGACGATTCCTGTACCGTCGGCATGCGGCCCCCTAAGAATCCCCATTAGGAGCCACGCATGAGCAACAACACTACCGTCCCGACTCCCGCCAACCCCGCCGGTTGGAAGTTCGAAACCCGCCAGATTCACGCAGGTCAGGCGCCGGATGCCGCAACGGGAGCTCGGGCACTACCCATCTACCAGACCACCTCTTATGTCTTTGACAGCGCCGAGCAGGCAGCGAACCGTTTCGCTCTCGCCGAGCTGGGACCCATTTACACCCGCATGAACAACCCCACCCAGGAAGTAATCGAAAACCGCATCGCTTCCCTGGAAGGCGGCGTTGGCGCGCTACTGCTGGCATCCGGTCAGGCAGCTATCACCTACGCAATCCTGAACATTGCCGGCGCAGGCGACCATGTGGTTGCATCGCCCTCCATATACGGCGGCACCTACAACCTGCTCAAGTACACCCTCGCCGACCTCGGCATCGAAACCACCTTCGTTGAGAACCCGGACGACCTGGACGCATGGCGCGCCGCGGTTCGTCCCAACACCAAGCTGTTCTACGGAGAATCCGTGCCTAACCCCCGCAACGACGTGCTCGACATCGAGCCCATCGCCAAGATTGCGCACGAAAACGGCGTACCCCTGATCGTGGACAACACCGTGCCCACCCCCTACCTGCTGCGCCCCATCGAGCACGGCGCGGACGTGGTCGTCCACTCCGCCACCAAGTACCTGGGCGGCCACGGCACCTCCATCGGCGGTGTGATTGTTGACTCCGGTAACTTCGACTACGGTGCAGACCCCGAGAAGTTCCCCAAGTTCAACCAGCCCGCACCCGGCTACCACGGCCTGGTCTACGCACGCGACCTGGGTAAGGACTCCGCATTCGGTGCGAACCTCTCCTACATCCTGAAGGCACGCGTCTCCCTGCTGCGTGACACCGGCGCCGCAATCTCCCCGACCAACGCCTTCAACATCGGCATCGGTCTGGAGACCCTCTCCCTGCGTATCGAACGCCACATTGAGAACGCCACCAAGGTCGCCCACTGGCTCGAAGCAAACCCGCAGGTTGACAAGGTTATCTGGGCTGGCGTGGAATCCTCCCCCTGGTACGAGCGTGCACAGAAGTACCTGCCCAAGGGCCCCGGCGCGGTGCTCGGCTTCACCCTCAAGGGTGCAACCCTGGAGCAGACCCGCGACTTCGTGGACGCGCTGAAGCTGCACTCCAACGTGGCGAACATCGGTGACGTGCGCTCGCTCGTGATTCACCCCGCCTCCACCACCCACTCCCAGCTTTCCGCCGAGGAACTGGAGAAGATTGGCGTGTACCCGAACTTTGTGCGCCTGGCAGTCGGTATTGAGAACATCGACGATATTCTCGCCGACCTGCAGCTGGGCTTCGACACCCTCTCCTAAACGGTGATGCAACCCGCAGGTGGACCGGAAGGCAACGGCTTCCCGGTTCATCTGCGGCCCCGTTACAGCACTTTTCGCAGCGGGTAGCGTTGGCTGCCCCGTCAGTACTTGAGTCCGCCGGAGCGTACCCGCTCACACCCGGCACTATCCCGCCGGCCAACCCCGTGGAGGGAACCCTATGACTACCCCGCTCAACTCCACCCAAACCACCACTACCAACCAGCCTGTTACCGCGCCCATCCCCGTGGCGGGCACCCAGCGCGAGCACCCCGAAGCGCAAGGCTACCTGCGTCAGCTGAACATCGGCGACCTGGAACTTGAGTCCGGCGTGACCCTGCCGCAGGTGACCATCGGCTACGAAACCTGGGGCACCCTCAACGAGGCTGGCGATAATGCCATCCTGATTTTGCATGCGCTCACTGGCGATACGCATGTCTCCCGCGGCGTCCCCACCCCCGACATGCCCGCCCCGCTGATTCGCGCTATCGAGTCGGACGGCTGGTGGGAAGGCATCGTGGGCCCCGACTCGGTCGTAGACACCAACCGCTACTTTGTGATTGCCCCCAATATTCTGGGCGGTTGCTACGGCTCCACCGGACCGGCAAGCATTATTCCGGAAGGCTACCCGGGTGCCGGTGAGCACTGGGGTTCCCGCTTCCCGCAGGTAACCATCCGTGATTCTGTGCGTGCTGAGGCGCACCTGGCACGTGCCCTGGGCGTGACCAGCTTCCGCTACGTGATTGGTGGTTCTCTCGGTGGCGCTCGCGCCCTGGAGTGGGCGGCAACCAATCCCGAGCTGGTGCGCGGATGCGCGGTGATTGCCTCCGGTCCTTCGGCTACGGCGGAACAGATTTCGTGGGCACACACCCAGAATATTGCGATTCGTTCGGACGCGAACTTTGCCGGTGGCGACTACTATGACGGTCCCGCGCCGCTGACCGGTCTTGCCCTGGCACGCCGTATTGCGCACACCACCTACCGCAGCCCCGCCGAGCTGGAGCACCGCTTCGGCCGCGAAGAGAACCGTGGCGAAAGCACCGTGGGCGGCTCGCTGGGTGAGCCGCGTGGCCGCTACGCCATCGAAAGCTACCTGGACCACCACGGCGCCAAGCTGGTTGAGCGCTTTGACGCGAATAGCTACCTGGCAGTGAACGAGGCACTGATTTCGCACGATGTGGCGCGTGGCCGCGGCACCCTGGCGCAGGCGCTGGCGCACACCGATTGCGAGTGGACGATTGCGGCGGTGAACACGGATCGCTTGTTCTTCCCGCACGAGTCGCACCGTCTGGCGGAGGCGCTGCCCACCCCGGTCGCCGTGGATATTATCGAGTCGAACCACGGCCATGACGGCTTCCTGATTGAGGCGAAGCAGGTGGAGAAGATTCTGGCGCGCGCCCTGGGTGTTGAAGATGAATCTGCTACCCCGAGCGAGGCGCAGCGTGAGCGTGAGGCGCTGGACTCGATGACTCGTCTGTACGGCGCTGTTACTCGCTAACTCAACCGGCACCCGAAGGCGTTTCACGCATCCTGTTGAATGTTGTTTTATCCAAACAGTGGGTGTGGGATTGTGAGGGAATGACTGGGTATTCTCAACTGTCCTTCCGCCCACCGTGAATTAACCTTCACCCTTAGGGTTATGTAATAGAATGCCGGGCGTTCGTATGATGCGAGCGTCCGGCATTTTTTCTATCTTTTTGAAGTGTGTTGTGCCAAGTCAGGGAATATTTTCCGGTTTTTCTGGCACTTTTTGAAAGCTCCGCGAGATACCGCGGAAGCAGCCTCCTGTTGCACTGGAAGGTAAGGGTTCTCAGTTTGCTTTAGACCCGCTCTAACCCCATAGCATTAACGCTGTGGTAAGTATTCAAGAGGTAGCGGAGCAGTTGGGGGTGAGCACCCACGCCCTGCGCTATTACGAAAAAGAGGGGCTCATTGCGGTGCCCCGTGATGCTCACGGAACCCGTATTTTTGATGAGGAGTCTATCTCCGCAGCACGGTTTATTGCTACCTGCCGTCAGGCCGGCATGAGTCTTGCCGACATTCGTACAATCTTGGACAATCCGGATGATCATGCACTCTCCGTTGATGTGATGGAGCGAGCCCGCCGAAAGATTGAAAACGAGATTGCGGGGTTGCAGCAGAACCTTGAGCACCTGGATCGCCGTATTCAGGAGCACCGCCGTCACCTCGATGGCACCCGCTAGATAGCCGTCTAATTTTCATGCAGGTATGCACGCCGACGCCCGGTATTCCCAACGTTGGGAATACCGGGCGTTTTTCTGTGCTCAGCTTTCACACTCAGCTACTCACCCCTAGCTACTGGGTATTTTCAGCCAAAGATTTAACCCCAGGCGGCTTCATCAGGGTCGACACCGTGTGCACGAGCATTCTCGTAGATGACATCCCGCAACCATTCTGCAAGCCCGGTCGCGAGCTTCTCGTAGTGAGCCTTGAAGCGGGCATCCTCAACGTAGCCGCGGGCTAGAATAGCGTGCTTGGCGGGGGTGACCTCAAAAAAGAACAGAGAGGCGCGGTGCCGCTCGGCGAGCGCGTTCGCCTCCTCGCTGCCCGGCTGCACGCCGCGGTTGAATGCCTCGACGAGGGCCTGCTCTACCTCGTCAACCTGCTGTTTGCCGTTCTGCCAGTCGGCACGGTTCATCGTTGCAGTTCGGCGCTGGTATTCAGCCCAGTCGTCAGTTTTCACGTAACGTTCCTGCGCTTCCTGCTGGTGGGCGAGGCTGAACCCCTCACCCATAATCTCTGCTTTTTCGGCAGCGCTGAGCTGCTCATTCTTAGGTGCCATGGTGTCCTCCAAAAGGTGTTCGATGGTTTCAAGCATGCGCCCGTACGCGGCGATTTTGCGTTGAAGCATATCCCGCTGAGCGAGCAGATGCTCGGTGCTGTTCGCTTCGTCCTGCAGTATTTTGTGAATAGCGTCAAGACTCATGCCGGTGGCGCGGTATCCCATAATGACGGTGATTCGTTCAAGGTCTGTATCGGTGTAGTACCGGTACCCGTTGAACTCATCATGTGCCGGGTTGAGCAAGCCTCGCTGCTCCCAGTGGTGAAGCGTGCGGACTGTTAGCCCGTGTAGTGATGCCGCTTCTCCTACGGTGTATTCGTGTTGCCCGTCAGGTGGTGTTATGTTCGCGTCCATGGTTTCACTCTAAAACCTCACGTTAGGTGAGGGTCAAGCTAGCGGCGGAACCTGCGGTGCAGGTTTGCGGGGGAGTCCTCGCTAAGATGGGTGCATGAGCGAAAACAAATACGTCGTCGAATACACCCGCCCCGAGAACGAACGTGTAGGCACCCACCTGGTGCTCATGCTGCACGGCTACGGCTCCCAGGAACACGATCTGCTGTCTCTGGCGGCGCACCTTCCGCAGGAGGGCTTCACCTACGCCTCCATGCGTGCACCGCAGCCGGTTGGCAGCCAGTTCTCCGCGGACTCGACCGGCGCCTACATTGCCGCAGATGCTATCGGCTACCAGTGGTACCCGCTGAACCAGCAGCTCGAATCTGACCAGCGCGCCATTGAGCAGGCGAGCGACTACGTGCTGGAGTGGGCGCGCGCGAACCGTGAACCGTACGCTTCGGTGACCTTGCTGGGCTTCTCGCAGGGTATGGGCATTGCAACTTCGATGGTGCGTCATGCTCCCGGCGAGTTCGCCGCTGTGGTGGGACTGTCCGGCTATGCGGTAGATTCTGATTCGCCGTACTTCAAGGACGAGGAGCTGAAGAAGACCGAACTGCCGGTGTTCTTCGGCCGTGACCAGGAAGACCCCGTCATCCCGCAGGAGATGGTGAACTACACCTACGACTGGATCCGCAAGTACACCGACGGCATTAAGGTGCTGTACGCCGGTGCGGGTCACGGCGTGAGCGCCATGGAGATTCGCCATGTGGGCGAGTTCCTGGAGGTGAAGGTGCAGGGTCAGGAGCCGCGTATTCGTGCGCAGAAGGTTGCGGAGGCGACCGGCGCCGCGGAAGGCTCTGACGCCTAAAACGGCTATAGGGAAGGCCCCCGAGTCATCATGACTCGGGGGCCTTACGTGTAGTTCTGCTTCCGCTCGGTTCTGTGCAGTTCCACTTGGAAAGGCGGTTATCGTCCTCGTTCCTACAGGGAACCCGCCCTCGCTTCGCTTCGGGCACCCTGATGTCACTTCGGACGATACCGCCTTTCCGCGCTGGGGTACTGTGCGGGTGCGGCCGCGTTTTCCGGGTAGCCGCTCTCGGCCCCGCTGCCGGAGCGTGCCGGTGCACCTTCCGAAAGCGACATCAGGGTACCCTCTCGGGTGCTCTCCGCAGCGAAGCAAGGAAGAGCGGAGCACCCGAGAGGGTGGGTTCCCCTGTAGGAGCGTAGGAAGGTGCGCACCGGCTGCTTCCTTGGGCCGGGGGAGAGGAACGAGGACGGACGCCGTCCCTCACTCTAACGCCCTATCTCAAACGGAATAAGAGGTCGGGTTAGTCCTCGTGCGCGACCTTCACGGTCACGCCGTTGAACGTCACGGTGTCGCCGGGGTGCAGCTGCTTGCCGCGTGCTTCTTCAATGTCGCCGTTGACCTTTACCAGGCCGTGCTGAATGACCTCGCGTGCCTGCGCGCCGTCCTCTACGAGGTTGGCGAGCTTGAGGAACTGACCGAGGCGGATCATGTCGTCGCGAATAAAAATTTCTTCCATGCTCTCTAGTTTATCCCGCCGGGTGCATCCTGGCGTCCGGTAAAAATGGGGGAGTGGTGGGTCGGGTAGGCATACCCAGGGGTGGGGTGGTGATGGTACCCTAGTGTCTTGCATCAAAAAGTGTGCATATTGCGCCGATGAGCGCGAATACGGGCGCCCCGTTCTGGGTCGCGTCCCTTATGAACCCGAACTCACGCACGTCACAGCCGGTGGCGGGGCAGAAGGAGTAACTATGGCTGAAAAGTCCACCCTCGATAACGTTATTGCGCTCGCGAAGCGCCGCGGCTTTGTTTTCCAGGCCGGTGAAATTTACGGCGGTTCCCGCTCCGCATGGGACTACGGCCCCCTCGGTGCAGAGCTGAAGGAAAACATCCGTCAGCAGTGGTGGCAGCGTTTCGTCCGCTCCCGTGCGGACATGGTTGGCCTGGACTCCTCTGTTATTCTGCCTCGTGCGGTGTGGGAGGCATCCGGTCACGTGGCGACCTTCACCGACCCGCTGGTTGAGTGCCTGTCCTGCCACAAGCGTCTGCGTCAGGATCACCTGCTGGAGAACTTTGAGGCGAAGAAGGGCCGCCCGGCTGAGGGCATGGATGAAATTGCTTGCCCGAACTGTGGTACTCGTGGCGAGTGGACTGAGCCGCAGAACTTCTCCGGTCTGATGAAGACCTACCTGGGTCCGGTTGATAATGAGGAGGGTCTGCACTTCCTGCGCCCCGAGACCGCTCAGGGTATTTTCGTGAACTTCAACAATGTGGTCACTGCTTCTCGTAAGCGCCCGCCGTTCGGTATTGGCCAGATTGGTAAGTCGTTCCGTAACGAGATCACTCCCGGTAACTTTATTTTCCGTACTCGTGAGTTCGAGCAGATGGAAATTGAGTACTTCGTGCACCCGGATGACGCTGATAAGTACTTCAACGAGTGGGTTGAGGATTGCTGGAACTGGTTCGTTGACCTGGGTATTAACCCGGATAACATGCGCCGTTTCGACGTTCCTAAGGAGGAGCGTGCACACTACTCGGCTGGCACTATTGACGTTGAGTACCGCTTCGGCTTCCAGGGTTCCGAGTGGGGTGAGCTGATGGGCGTTGCGAACCGTACCGATTACGACCTGGGCGTGCACAATGAGCACTCTAACGCGAAGCTTGAGTACTTCGACCAGGCTACCGGTGAGCGTTACGTGCCGTACGTGATTGAGCCGTCCTTCGGTCTGACCCGCTCCATGATGGCGTTCCTTGTTGACGCATACGTCGAGGATGAGGCACCGAACACTAAGGGTGGCGTGGATAAGCGCGTCGTGCTGAAGCTCGACCCGCGCCTGGCACCGGTGAAGGCCGCTGTTCTGCCGCTGTCGAAGAAGGCTGAGCTGTCTGAGCCGGCAACTAAGCTGGCGAATGAGCTGCGTGGCCTGTGGAACGTGGACTACGACGAGGCGGGCGCTATTGGCCGCCGTTACCGCCGCCAGGACGAGATTGGTACCCCGTTCTGCATCACCGTGGACTTTGACACTCTCGAGGATCAGGCTGTGACCATCCGCGAGCGCGACACCATGAACCAGGAGCGTGTGGCTCTGGATCAGGTGAAGTCTTACCTGGCTGCACGCCTGGCAGGCTAAAAATAATTTATAACATGGTCGGCGGGTAGCCTCTTAGAGCGAAAGAGGCTACCCGCCGTCGTGTATTTGGGCTACCCTGGTTAGACTGATTGGCACGTTTGACGCGAGCGAAGGAAAGGTGCACGGATATGGCTGAACGCCTCAGCGAAAAATTTGAGATTCGTCCTTGGCAGGAGGGTGATGACCTTGCCCTGCTTGAGATTTGGAACTCTGCCCGCAATGAGGTTGAGGAGCGCCAGCGTGGCCTGTTTGGCCCGGATACGGATGCGCCGTTCAGCCGTACTCTGGTGGTGACTATTTCTGGTGTGCCGGTGGCTGCGGGTACTGTGGTTGTTTCGCTGTTGCATCCGACGCGCCTGTGGTCCTACATTGAGGTGGCTGCTGATCACCGCCGTCAGGGCATTGGTACCGCCCTGCTGGATGCGTTGCGTGAGATTGCGGCGGCGCACGGTCAGACCACTGCTCTGCGCGTGAAGCTTGCACCGTTTAGCGATGGTGAGGAGTTCGCGCAGGCGGCCGGTATGAAGCTGATTCAGCGTTCCCGCATGGTGCGTGTGGAGCCGGGTGCGATTCCTCCGGTGTCTTTGCGTGAGGATGCTGACGGTAACGAGACTCAGGCGATTGAGGATTTGGCGACCGGTTCGGTTGAGCTGACCGCCGCGCTCTGGGAGTTCTACCGCCGCGCCCATGAGTGGGATGTTCCCGCCGAGGTGGGTCTGGGTACCGTGAACCGCTACTTCCTCTCGGATGAGGTGCGTGCCTTTGGCGCCGTGGTGCTTCGTGACCACATTCGTGAGGCTGCCGCCGAGGGTAAGAAGGGCCCGATTGTTGCGTTTGCGGTGAGCTACCACCCCTTCGAGACTGACCCGGAGGCGGCGCTGGTGAATGAGAACACCGCCACCGAACTGCTGCTGGGCTACGACTTCGATAATGAGGGTGCCGTGGAAGCGATTATGCAGGTGCTGTCCCTGCTGAGTGCTAAGTACCCGGTGCTGGTTGAGGTTGATGACGCCATGGAGGCGCTGGTTCAGGTGACTGACGTACTGCTGCGCGCCGGTACTGCTTCGGTAGAGGGCGACCCGACCTATATTTACGTGACCGAGTAGGTTCCTGAGCAGGTTTTCGGTACCGGGCCTGCGGGCTGACTCTTGCTGAAGGGGCGGGGGAGCGGAACGCTTCCTCGCCCCTTGTGCGTGCTTGCGCCTTCTCGCGGTTGCTGAGCCTGCGCCGTGCCGCTGTGCCACTACACTGTGCTCCTGTACCCCCTCAGCTGAGTCCGGTTCTCGATTTGCCCCCGTATGCCACAATATAGGGGTGAATTCTGAAGCACCCCGTCTTACCCTTCCGCCCCTGAAACTGGGCAATCTGACCGTTGATACTCCCGTGGTTCTCGCCCCGATGGCTGGCGTGACCAATAAGGCTTTCCGCCGCCTCTGCAGTGAATATGGCGGCGGCCTGTACGTTACCGAAATGGTGACTGCGCGCGCCCTGGTGGAACGTAAGCCCGAGTCCATGCGCATTATTGAGCATGACCCGGACGAGAAGATCCGCTCCATCCAGATTTACGGTGTGGACGCGGTCAACGTCGGTAAGGCTGTGCGCATGGTCGTTGAAGAGGACCGTGCCGACCACATTGACTTGAACTTTGGATGCCCGGCTCCTAAGGTGACTCGCCGCGGTGGCGGTGCCGCCCTGCCCTGGAAGACTGACCTGTTCACTGCGATTGTGCAGACCGCAGTGAAGGAGGCGTCCCGCAACGATATTCCGCTGACCATTAAGATGCGTAAGGGCATCGACGATGACCACATTACGTTCTTGGAGTCCGCCAAAATTGCGCGTGATGCCGGTGTTGCGGCGATTGCCCTGCACGGTCGTACTGCGGCTCAACATTATTCGGGTAAGGCTGACTGGGATTCTATTGCGCAGCTGCGTGAGCTGATTCCGGATGTGCCGATCCTGGGTAATGGCGATATTTTCTCCGCCGAGGATGCGGTACGCATGGTTGAGCAGACCGGCGTGGACGGCGTCGTGATTGGTCGCGGTTGCCAGGGTCGCCCGTGGCTGTTTGGCGACCTGCAGAATGCGTTTGAGGGTTCGTCGGAGCGTATCCGCCCGACCCTGACTGAGGTGTCGGACATGATTTACCGCCACGCAGAACTGCTGGTGGAAACCTTCGGCGATGAGACTCGAGGCCTGCGCGAAATCCGCAAGCACGTGGCGTGGTACTTCAAGGGCTACCCGGTTGGCGGTGAGCTGCGCGCGAAGATGGCTCAGGTGCCCGACCTGGCGACGTTCCGTGAGCTGATTGCTCAGCTGGACCACTCGATTGGTTACCCGGGTGCCGCCGTTGAGGGCTCGCGCGGTCGCGCCGGCAGCCCCAAGCAACCGCACCTGCCCGACGGCTGGCTGGATTCGCGCATCCTGGGCGACGCTGAGCGCCTGGGCCTGGCGGAGGCTGAGCTGGATATTTCCGGCGGCTAAACCCCTGTACTTGTGTGCCGCGGCGTGCTGTTTGCGCGTCGCGGCGCATCCTTTTTACGAGCCTGTTCGCGTGCTATTTCCCGCGCCTGCAACGCCTGCAGAGGCTACCTGTTGACCCTCACCGTAGAATTGAGTTTATGGCTGGATTAATCCGCAAAGAAGACATTGATGAAGTCCGCGCCCGTACCGATATCCGCGAAATCATTGAAGGCTATGTGAGCCTCAAAAGCGCCGGTATAGGCACCTTCAAGGGGCTGTGCCCGTTCCACGACGAGCGCACGCCCTCCTTCAATGTGCGCCCGCAGGTCGGTTCGTACCACTGCTTTGGCTGCGGTGAATCCGGTGACGTGTACTCCTTCGTCATGGCGATGGAACACACCAGCTTCGTTGAGACGGTGGAGCGTCTAGCCGCCCGTATTGGTTACACCCTGCACTATGAGGGCGGTAAGCCCGGCGACCGCTACGAGGCGGGTATGCGCCGCCGCCTGCTCGACGCGCACAAGATTGCCGCCGAGTTCTTCGAGCGCAACCTCTACAGCGCTGATGCTCAGGAGGCGCAGCGCTTCCTCGGCGCCCGCGGTTTCGACCCCGCCGCAACCCGCAAGTTCGGTGTCGGCTACGCCCCGCGTGGCTGGGATCACTTGCTCAAGCACCTTCGCTCCCAGGGCTTCACGGATGAGGAGCTGAAGGCGACCGGCATGTTCTCGGAGGGCAACCGAGGCCTGTACGACCGCTTCCGCGGCCGCATCATCTGGCCGATTCGCACCATCGCCGGTGAAACCATCGGCTTCGGTGCTCGCCGCCTCTTCGACGACGACCAGGGCCCCAAATACCTGAACACCCCCGAGACGCAGCTGTACAAGAAATCCCAGGTGCTCTACGGCATTGACCTGGCAAAACGCGATATGACCAAGACTAAGCAGGTCGTCATCGTGGAAGGCTACACGGACGTCATGGCGGCACACCTCGCCGGCATCACCACCGCCGTTGCCACCTGCGGCACCGCATTCGGTCCCGGCCACATCAAGATGGTGCGCCGCATGATTACCGACGACGGCTCCGGCGGCGAAATCATCTTCACCTTCGACGGCGACGCCGCAGGCCAGAAAGCCGCCATGGCCGCCTTCCAGGAGGACCAGCGCTTCATCGCGCAGACCTTCGTGGCGGTTGCCGAGAACGGCATGGACCCCTGCGACCTGCGCCTACACAAGGGCGACGCCGCCGTGCGCTCGCTAATCGCTTCGCGCCGCCCGCTCTTCGAGTTTGCGATTGATTCAACCCTCGCCAAGTACGACCTGGCGACCCTTGAAGGCCGCGTGCTGGCGATGCGCGCTATCGCCCCGATTATCGCCGGTATTAAGGACCGCGACCTGCGCCCCGCCTACATGCGTAAGGTGTCCGGTCAGCTCGGCCTGGAGTTGGACGAGATTCAGCGTGCCGTGGCGTACGCGCAGAATCACCCGAAGCTTTCTCGCTCCCAGCAGGCGGAGGCTACCGCCGCCGCGCCGCGTTACGAGCGTCTGAACGAGGGGCCGCAGGGAGTGCCGGGCACACCGGGATACGCGGGCGCTCAGGGTTACGCGGGCACGCCGGGTTATACGGGTGTTCAGGGGGCAGTTCATGCTGACGCGCCCTACGACCCCGCCTACGACGCACCGCCACCGGAAGACCATGCCGCACCCAGCGCCTACGCCGGGCAGAACGCTGCCGCGCACCCGCCGAGCAGCATTCAGCCCGCCGCACCCCAGCCGGAGGCGACCGCCCCCGCCGTCGAGGAGTTCCTCACCCCCGACCCGCGCGACCCGGTTGCCCGCCTCGAAAAGGCGGCGCTCGAGATTGCCCTGCAGCACCCCGAGCTCATCAGCGTGGAACAGTGGCGTAACCTCGCCACCGTGCAGTTCCGCTACCGCA
Organism: Rothia sp. HMSC069C04; assembly: GCF_001812895.1. Classification (NCBI taxonomy): domain Bacteria; kingdom Bacillati; phylum Actinomycetota; class Actinomycetes; order Micrococcales; family Micrococcaceae; genus Rothia; species Rothia sp. HMSC069C04. Next base: position 91,779 of record NZ_KV810742.1, on the reverse strand, counting down.
CCCATCGTGAGGTGGCCGCCGGCATTATTCACGCGGCAACCGTCATGGCGCCCACCCCCGGCATCGAATGGATCAACTGCGTGCGCTCCGGCGCTGTGGAGGGCGTACACCCCGCCATCGCGGAGCTCGCCGTCTCACCGCTACCGGTCAGCAGCGCTGAGCGTCTGCCCGGTTTCGTCACCGGTGCGCTCAATGCTCTGTTTGAGCAGCAGATTGCCCGCCAAAAATCTGACCTGATGATGCGCCTGGAACAGCTCAGCGCCAACCCCGACGACGAAGAATTCGAAGCGGTACAGCGTCAGCTCCTCGAATTGGAGATGCGCCGCCGACAGCTCGCCGCACAGCGCGGCTAGGTGCGGTTCCTTGTGAGAGCCCCGGCTGTCTGCTCAACGTTTTACGTTCCGCAGACAGCCGGGGGGGGGGGGGGGGGGGGGGGGGGGG
>NZ_KV810742.1:74770-91238 GCF_001812895.1 Rothia sp. HMSC069C04 | reverse complement strand
GGGGGGGGGGGGGGGGGGGGGGGGGAGTAGCGCGGGTTAACCGGAGCCCAAGCTCCCAATCTAAAGAGTGATACACTTCACGCTATTTCGAGTTGCGGAGCCCAAACAGCCCCGGTATAGTTATTACTCGTTGCAAGGGAAACCAAACAACAAAAACAAAATAATCCCCCGTAGCTCAATTGGCAGAGCATTCGACTGTTAATCGAAGGGTTACTGGTTCGAGTCCAGTCGGGGGAGCGCATAAAGCAAGAATCCTCAGGGCTCCGCCCTGGGGATTCTTGCTATATACGTTCCTCTGACTCGAACCAGTAACCCCTCGGGCTTGCGCCCTCGGCGAGGCAAAGATTTTTGTTTCCTCGCGCGCTCGGAAAATCTTCGCCTCGCTAGTTCGAGTCCAGTCGGAACGTTCTCCCCAAGTCGTGAACCAGCAACCCCTCGGGCTTACGCCCTCGGCGGGGTAACGGTTTTTACTTCCTCGCGCGCTCGGAAAATCTTCGCCTCGCTAGTTCGAGTCCAGTCGGAACGTTCTCTCCAAGTCATGAATCAGTAACCACTCCGCCATACGCAGGCGCTGGGGCGCTCCCTCCAGGTCCTCGGGCTTACGCCCTCGGCGAGGCAAAGATACTTCACCCTGCAAAAATGTGAAGTCTAACGCACAGAGAAGTTCCTCGCCCACATCAACCACACGCCCACTCGGCGCGTAACGGGGGAGCGGCGCATCGGCATCCTCTTACGCCTACTCCAGAGCAAATCCACAGACGCAACCAAGCCCAGAATGCTACGCCTGCAGCTCAATACAAACCTCAGAAAGTCGAAAATACCTGAAGAGATAGCGCAAACCCCCGTTCAAACGGTCACGCGGAGGTACCATAAGGGGCTAAACTATAGGAGGTGGAGTGCGAAAAAGAAGCCTCCAAAAACACGTCACGGAGAGGTGGTCATGACCACTACTACTAATCCCAAGGCACCCAAGGGTTTCTTTGCTGGCATCAGCGGGATTAAGTCCGGCGTCGCGAACATCATCGACGCTGGCAAAACCTTCAAGACCCTCGGACCCAGCCAGGTCAAGGACGAAATCCAGATTGCAAAGCACGAACTGAAGGCCAAGGGCATCGCCGTTGGTAAGGGCGCAGCCTTCTTCGGCGTCGCAGCAGTCTTCGGTCTGTTCCTGATCATCGCGCTGGTCGCCGCAGCAATCCTCGGCCTCGGCACCGTCATGCCCTACTGGGCATCCGCGCTGGTCTTCGCCCTCATCTTCCTCATCGTCCTGGCAATCTGCGCCCTGGTCGGCCTGAAGAAGGTCAAGGCACAGCTGCCGTTCAAGCCCGAATCCGCAATCTTTGGTCTGCTCTTCGACCTCGGCGTACTCAAGGAAGGTACCGCCATGTCCGCTGAGCGCCTGAAGAAGGAGCAGGCAGAGCGTGCAGAGCAGAAGGCTAAGGAAGCTGAAGAAGCAGCAGAACGCGCACGTCAGGAAGCTGAAGAGCGCAAGGCACGCGGTGAGGAAGAGCCCAAGCCGCCGACCTTCGAAGAGCTCAAGCAGCGCACCGCAGAGCGTCGCCAGCACCTGGCAGCCCTGCGCGACGACCTGCAGTCCTACACCGGCGACGTTCAGAACAACACCCAGCAGGCTCTGGACGCTCTCAAGGCAGTGCCCTCCGAGGTTGCTGCAGGTGCAGCAGCTACCGGCCGCGGCCTGGCAGAGAACGTGCGCAAGCCCGAGGTTCTGCAGGCACGCTGGAAGTCCTTCGCAGCACTGGGTGCATCCATTGCAACCGTCCTGCACTTCCTGAACCGCCTGGTACGCCGCTAAACACTGTTCGCCGCTCAACCGGCACCGGTTAACGCCAAGCGTCTAAACGCCCCGATACTCGTATCGGGGCGTTTGTGCGTCTACGGGCAGGGCGCAGGCTCCAGCCTCAACGTGAGGTTTAGAGGCAACTCCCAGCCAAAGGCCCCGGCCACAAGTCGGAGAAGGACGCAGCTCACAGGTAGAATAGACAAGTGCTGTACGTACTGGACCCACCCGGTTCACGCGGCAGGCAGAGGTAGAAGCGGCGCACCGTCGCACCCGAACCCCCAAAGTCACCGACACACTACACCCCGATGAGGAGCCCCGTCATGGAACAGGCAAAGACGATTCTGATTGGCGCAGAAACCTACCCGCCGGACATCAACGGTGCGGCACAATTCGGTCACCGCCTCGCCACCTCCATGCTCAAGCGCGGCCACTCCGTACACGTAGTCGCAGCCAGCCCCATCCCCGGCCCCAGCTACCGCACCGAAGTAGAAGGCGGCATCGTGGAGCACCGCCTGCGCTCGCACCTGCCCCCGACCCATGAGACGAACCGCATCTGCCTGCCTTGGGAGATTTGGTCCGAGGTCGGCGCGATTCTCGACGAGGTGCGCCCGGACGTGGTGCACGTGCAGTGCCACTACATTATTGGCCGCGCCCTGATTTTCCAGGCGAAGCGCCGAGGTATTCGTGTTATCGCCACCAACCACTTCATGCCCGCGAACCTTGATCCGTTCCTGCCCTTCCCCTCTCCCGTGAAGCGCGTGATTGAGAAGGCAACCTGGAAGGATATGCGTTTCTGCTTCTCCAAGACCGCGGTCGTTACCACCCCCACCCAGATTGGTGCGGATGCGATGCGCGACCTGGGTCATTTTGATCGCCCCGTCATGCCGGTTTCTAACGGTATTGAGATCAGCGACTACGAGCTGGCTGAGGGTGCTGACGCCGGCAAGGTTCCCGGTGAGCTGCGTATCGCCTTCGTGGGCCGCCTGGCTGAAGAGAAGAACGTGGACGTGCTCATCGAGGCGCTCTCCCTGCTGCCGGATACTCTCGAGCACGTGGTGCTGGATATCGCCGGTGGCGGCGAGCTGCGTGAAGCTCTCGAACAGAAGGCGCACGATTGCGGCGTGTCCGACCGCGTGATTTTCCGCGGCTTCGTTCCGGAGGAGCATCTGCCCGAGGTGTACCAGATGGCTGATGTGTTCTGCCAGCCCGGTACCGCCGAACTGCAGTCCCTGGTTTCCCTGGAGGCGATGAGCGCCTCCACCCCCGTGGTGCTCGCGAACGCGCTGGCTCTGCCGCACCTGGTGGAGGACGGTGTGAACGGCTACCTCTTCGAACCCAATAACGCTCAGGATTTGGCGAAGAAGCTGGAGGCTGTGCTCTCCCTGCCCGCTGCTGAGCGTGAGCAGATGGGTCGTGAGTCCCGCCGCATCGTGGGCTTCCACAGCGCTGAGAACACCTGGCGCACCTTCGAGGAACTGTACGTGAGCGACGCTCCGTACCAGCGTTACCTGGATTCGCGCCGCTAAGCTTCTCTAGCCCCTGGGCGGCGGATTGAGCGTTTTTCGTTCTCAGTCACCGTTCAGGTACTCTAGAGGATGGTGCTGGCGTCCATTGCGCGCCGTCACTGCACCGGATGGGGAGTTAGCTCAGCCGGTTAGAGCAGGGGACTCATAATCCCTTGGTCGCGGGTTCGAGCCCCGCACTCCCTACGGCCCCGCCCGTCGACTTCACCCACTTGTCGGCGGGCGGGGCTTTTTCGCGCCCTCTTTTCGTGCTCTTTTGTCATGCTCTCGGAGGCGCGTATTTTCGTGCATGGAATGCATCAACGGTGATGAAAATGAGTAAATGACGAACGAAGACGCACCATAGCGTTCAATACGGTAGGGTTGAAGAGTCTTGTCACGAAAGACAGTGTGATGCCGCCGGTAGATGCCGATTCAGCCGGTAGGTGTTGCTTCCACACACCATACGAGAGGATCTCAATGTCGGAGAACACTCCCAACAACCCGTCGCAGGGTGCCGCCGGGGGCTACGGCTACGATGCTGGCGCGCGTCCCGCACAGGATGCTTCGCTGCCTGCTCAGCCGCAGCAGCCCGTGCAGTCGAGCCAGCAGGGTAATGCTGCTCAGCCTGCCGCACCGGCAGCACCTCAGCAGCCCGTCCAGCCTCAGCAGGCACCCCAGCCCACTCCTGCGAGCGCTCATGCACAGCCGAATGCTGAGGCTCAGGCAGCCCCCGCACAGCCCGGTCAGCCTGCCGCCGCACCCCAGCCCGGTACTGCTCAGCCTGGGGCCGCGCAGCCCGGTCAGCCCGGCCAGGCAACCTATGCGCCGAGCGCACCGCATCCGGCGGTGAAGGCACTGGGCGCTACCTGGAACGCGTTCCTGGACGTTTTCTCCAGCAACCCGGCGACCGCGCACGCCCGCATCTCTGCCGCCGGTGCGTGGGGTTGGATTGTTCCCACGACTCTGCAGGCGCTGGTGGGTGCCTTCTTCTTCAGCCAGCTGATTATCCTGGCTGCCGTTATCGCGATGTCCATGGTGGGCTACATGTTCGGCGGTCGAGGCGGTGCCGCTTACGGTGGTGCCTACGCCGCACAGGCCGTGCCGACCGGACGCATGATTCTGGCGTACGTGCTGATGGCTCTTGCAATCTTCGGTGTGCAGGTTCTGCGCGGTGTGCAGCTGCAGCTGACCGCGCGTATCGGTAAGGCGCCGACCTCCTTCACCGCGAGTATGCACGCCGTGTCGGTGTCTTCCCTGGCGCTGATTCCTTCGTTCCTGGTGCTGAACCTGCTCGTGTTCTTCCTGACCCTCACCCGTAGCGGTGGTGGTGCGTTCTTCCTGACCATGCTCATAGTCCTGGTGCTTGCTTTCGCCGTGTTCTCGGGTGAGGCTCTCACCTATCTGGGTCTGAACCGTCTGGGCCGCTTCGCGAAGTCCCCGATTATCATGCACGCGGCGCTGAGCACCGCATGGGTTCTGGCGTCCATGGTCGTCTATTACGTGGCGATTCGCCTGATGGGAGCCTAGTATGCACGCGATGACTCACGCCCCGAGCGCGCCGACTCGTCAGCGCTGGATGTTCCTGGCGGTTCTGTTGACCATTGCCGCCCTGATTCTGAGCGCCTGCAGCGCAAAGATTGAGACCCAGCTGGGCCTTGAGAGCGCTGAGAAGGGTACCCGCACCATTCTGGTTTCCTTCAACATGAAGGATAACCAGGACAAGGTTAAGGGTGGAACCCAGGCACTGGATGCGTCCGTACGTAAGCACCTGCCCGAGGGCCTGGAATACGAAGGTATTCAGTCTGAGGGTGACAAGGCTCGTGCGACTTTCAAGGTATCCTTCTCCTCCGTGGACGAGTACCACTCCAAGGTGACCTCTCTGCTGAAGGCTTCGGGCTCCGACATCAAGCCGCAGATTAGCATCGTCAACTCTGACCAGGGTCTGGTGCAGGGTATTCAGGTGAAGGAAAACTTCAGCTCGGGCGATCTGCTGGGCTGGCTTCCTGAAGCTCTGGTAGTGGACGGTGTTGTGTCTGCTTCCAATAAGAACAGCGTTCTCAGCAGTAGTGATGAAACCACTGTGAAGTTTGGCGAGAAGGAAGTGAAGAACTCCGGTGGGTCTAAGATTTCCGCGAAGGATGTTCAGGACCGCGGTTTCCGTAACGTCATCCTTGACGTGAAGGAGAAGGACGGCGGTTATGACGTCGCCATCTCCTTCGTTGCGAAGGAAATCATGAACACCGAGACCGCCGCTGCGGTCGACGCCTACCTGAACCAGGTCAAGCCTGAGGGCTCCGAGCTGAAGAAGGGTCTGGAATCCTCGCAGGCGAAGGCATACGCTCCTTCCGCATCGACCGCCAGCGCGAAGGAAGAAGTGGGCCGTACCCTGACCTTTAGCGCTTCTTCGATTGAGGATTTGGGAAATGGTCTCAAGAAGCTGTTTGGTGCAGGTAGTACCGATCTCTCCGCTAGCCGTGAGGTAGTGGCGAAGGATAATAACTTCACCGTTCAGAAGAAGATTTCGGGTCTGCTGGACTGCGCGCTGCTGTGCTCCCCGAGCGGTGATGGCCTGACCCTGACCATCGTGGACAGCAACGATAAGTCCTACATGGTTGACCCCGAGGGTCGCGCTAGCTCCTCCCGTTCGGGCGGTAGCAGTACTCTCATCGCGGTTGACCGTGTTTCTTCACGTCAGATTGAGATGAAGAGCATGAAGGTCGCTACCTCCCTGGGTCTGGACGGTTCCATGGAAGCGCGTTTCCTCTACGCATTCCCGACCGAGGATGTTGCGGGTGCTGAGCAGAAGCTCAAGGACGTTTTCGCAGGCGGCAGCAATGACGAGACTGAGGTCCGTCAGGACGGCGACTCCACCATTGTGAGCGTGAAGGTTCGCGGTAAGGATCAGAACGAGTTCAACCAGCGTCTGAACGAATACCTGCCCGATTCGAAGGTGACCGTTACCCGCCCCGGTGGCTACCACCCCTTCGGCTCCGACTACACGGTGACCCCTGAAATCAAGCTCTCTTCGAAGCTGGGTAACTACTACTCGGCTCCCTTCGAGTTCACTTTCAAGGCTCCGACCTTCTCCTCGCTGGATCAGCAGAAGGTTGATGCTGCGAACAGCCTCGCGAAGAACTCTCAGCACGTGCAGCTCACCGTCAACGGTGGCGAGCTGAGCGTCAAGACTGACCGCGGTGTCAGCACCACCTCCGGTCTGACTGTTCCGGTGTCCGGTCTGAGCATGACTGACGTGATTGTGGATGCAATCATCGTGGGTCTGTTGCTGCTCATCCTGGTTCTGCTCTTCGTCTTCCGCAAGAAGATCGCGGCGGCTCGTGCGAAGGGCCGTGAACGTCGTGCCGCTTCGGCTGCGGCACTGGGTGCTGCGGCGGGTGTTGCGACCGGTTACGGTGCAACCCAGGCTGACGTACAGAATGGCTACCCGGCACAGGGCGGATACGCGGCACAGAACGGCTACCCGGTACAGAACGGTTATGCTGCTCAGCCCGGTTACCCGGCACAGAACACCGCCTACACCGCCGGTGATGATTCGCCGACTCAGGTGTTCACCCCGCAGCACGGCCTGAACTATGGTGAGAATGAACCGACCAAGGCAATGCCCGCGTACGATGCACAGGCCGCGCAGACCGTACAGCCTGCACAGCCGGTTCAGCCTACTCAGCCCGGTCAGCAGGTTCAGCCCGGTCAGACTGCTCAGCAGCCTGTACAGCCGAACCAGTTCGGTGCTGATGACGGTGACGTCCTCCAGTAAGTAGCTGCCTCTAGCACCTACGCTAGTGAGCACAACCTAGACTGGCTCCTGTGGCCCGTTGCCTCCTTTTGGGGAGGTGACGGGCCACAGCCGTACCCAATGACTGCCAGCGCGAGTACTCGCCACCTAATATCCGCCCGGCACGGGTAGCAGAATGCTTGGTTCCTTCGAGCCCAGCAGGCTCATGGGGTTGATGTACTCGGCGTCCTTGCCGCTGCCGTCCCCACGGGTGCCTCCCTGTCGTACGCCCCAGTACAGGCAGGGGGTGGAGCATCGCCGGTAGGGGCGCTCGCTGTTGCCGCCCGCCGCGCCTGCGACGGTGCCGATGACCTCACCGGCTGTAACGGTGGTGCCGACCGGGAGCGTTTCATCCATGGGTTCGAAGGTGCTGCGCCGCCCATCTGGATGCGCAAGGACCAGTACTTTTCGGTTGACGACCGTGCCGCTGAAAACCACTTTGCCGGGTGCCGGTGCGTAGACGCGCCGGTCGTTCTCGGGTACGGCGAGGTCTACGCCGCGGTGCCCGGCGCTCCAGCGTTGGGTGGGCTTCTCAAAGGGGCGGATTACCTGCGGTCTGGATTCGGCGGTGGGGGAGCGGTAGCGTAGTTGGCTCGCGGCGAGCTCAACGGTGCCGGGAACTTGTGCGCTGTTGGGAACGTGCGCACTTGAGGTGGCACCCTCTGCGAAACCTGCCCCGTCTGTAGAACTGATCCAGCTCGAATAACCCTGACTACCCGCGTAGCCCTGCCCACCCGCACTCGCAAGTGCACCCAGTAGGCAGCACACCACCAGGATTGTGTGCCGTAGCGTTCCCTCTAATGTCTTCATGTTCTGCTTCATCTTCTGAGCACATCACGAATCGCCCCGCCCCGCAGCGCCTCACGAAAAATTGTGGATAACCCCGCTGTTTGCGCCTTAAAATCCTTTATCCACAGTGCCCCTGCACACACCTGCACCGCCCGCGCAGGTTTTAACCCCAACCCGGCGGATTAATCGCGGAATATACGGTACAATGTCGTATTGCAGTGTGCCTGCGCGGGTATTCTCCCTCTTCGAGGGGGCCGTACAGTACCACTGACGACGCGCGGCGTGAGCGGCATCCTCAAACGGGGAGCCGATAAGGGACCTTCGGTCCACCCATACGGGGTGGTTAGGGCCTGAGCTGAACGGGTAACCGTGAACGCTAACCGCCGCCAGGAAAAACTGATAACTACTATGCGCGCGTTGGGCTAGCCCGAATGGGAGGTCCGCGCGGCACAAAAAAGGAGACGACATGCCCGTCGTAACTATGCGTGAAATGCTGGACTCCGGCGTTCACTTCGGTCACCAGACCCGCCGTTGGAACCCCAAGATGAAGCGTTTCATCCTGACCGAGCGCAACGGCATCTACATCATCGACCTGCAGCAGTCCCTCGCCTTCATCGACAAGGCATACGAGGCTGTTAAGTCGACCGTCGCACACGGTGGCAACATCCTGTTCGTGGGTACCAAGAAGCAGGCTCAGGAAGTTATCGCTGAGCAGGCAACCCGCGTGAACATGCCCTACGTGAACCACCGCTGGCTCGGTGGTATGCTGACCAACTTCAGCACCATCTCCAAGAGCATTGAGCGCATGAAGGAACTCGAGCAGATTGACTTCGACGATGTAGCAGGTTCTCGCTACACCAAGAAGGAACTGCTCCTCATGCGTCGCGAGTTCGAGAAGCTCGAGAAGACCCTCGGCGGTATCCGCAACCTGTCCAAGGTTCCCTCCCTCCTGTGGGTTGTTGACACCAAGAAGGAGCACCTGGCAGTTAACGAGGCTCAGAAGCTGGGCATCCCCGTTGTTGCTATCCTCGACACCAACTGCGACCCCGACGAGGTTGCTTTCCCGATCCCCGGTAACGACGACGCTATCCGCTCCGTCAACCTGCTCACCCGCGTGATTGCTGACGCAGTGGCAGCCGGCCTGATCGAGCGCAACGCTAAGAAGAACGGCAAGGCTGAAGCAGCTGAGGAGCCCATGGCAGCTTGGGAGCGCGAGCTCCTGGAGCAGCACGAGGCTGCACAGGCTGAAGAGGCAGCTAAGTAAGCTTTCTTAGCCCACTAAGCTTTATGCTTTGTGGCCCCCGCCTGCGGGGACCACGTTCGGACGGCGCCCGCCCTGACCTGGGCGCGGCGCCGTCCGCCATTTGTACCACCGGGATGTCATCCCGATTTATTACAGCAACACAAGGAGTTCACAATGGCGAACTACACCGCAGCAGACATCAAGGCACTGCGCGAGAAGACCGGCGCAGGTATGCTCGACGTCAAGAAGGCTCTGGACGAGGCTAACGGCGACCAGCAGAAGGCTGCCGAGATCATCCGCGTTAAGGGTCTGAAGGGCATCACCAAGCGCGAGGGTCGCGCAACCGCTGAGGGTCTGGTGGCTGCACGCGTTGAGAACGGCGTTGGCTACATGATCGAGGTCAACTCCGAGACCGACTTCGTGGCAAAGTCCGACCCCTTCATCGCTTTCGGCCAGAACGTGCTCGAGGCTGCTATTGCTGCTGACGCTTCCACCCTGGAAGAGCTGCAGGCTGCATCCTACGAGGGCAAGACCGTTGAGGAGCTGACCACCGACGCTGGTGCACTGCTCGGCGAGAAGATCGTTGTCCGCCGCGTTGCACGCGTTGAGGGCGAGAACGTTGCAGTTTACCTGCACAAGACCTCCAAGGACCTGCCGGCACAGGTTGGCGTTCTGCTGGCTGTCTCCGGTGAGAACACCGACGAGATCGCACACGACGTTGCAGTGCACATTGCTGCAATGAGCCCCAAGTACCTGGATTCTGAGTCCATCCCCGCAGACCAGATCGAGACCGAGAAGCGCGTTGCTCGCGAGACCGCAATCGCTGAGGGCAAGCCCGAGAAGATTCTGGACAAGATTGTTGAGGGTCGCCTGAAGGGCTTCTTCAAGGAGAACACCCTGCTCGATCAGGACTTCGCGAAGGACTCCAAGAAGTCTGTCGCACAGGTTCTGTCCGAGGCTGGCGCAACCGCTACCGCATTCGCACGTTTCCGCGTGGGCGCATAAGGACTCGCTGCAGTTCTGCCCTCCCGTATTGCGGGTTCCCGGTAAGGGAAGTCGTATGAGGTTGGGATTATAGCCTGAAGCCGGGTAGTCACCACTGGTGGCTACCCGGCTTTGCTGTATCCTTGATAAGGACTAGGCGGCAGGAAGTCCGCCCCGATCACCTATAACAACCCCTAGGTAAGCCACTGGAGGAACCATGCCCGAAGCTATTTCGCACCCGATTCACCATGACGAGACCGGCCGTCGCCGCGTTTTGCTCAAGCTTTCCGGTGAGGTTTTTGGTGGCGGTGAAGTTGGTATTTCGACCGAGGTCGTGCGCAGCATCGCCAAGCAGATTGCCGCAACCGTCGGCCAGGTTGAAACCTCCATCGTGATTGGTGGCGGCAACTTCTTCCGCGGTGCTGAACTCTCTCAGGCGGGTATGGACCGCTCCCGTGCAGACTACATGGGTATGCTCGGCACCGTGATGAACTCCCTGGCTCTGCAGGACTTCCTGGAGCAGGAGGGTATTGACACCCGCGTTCAGTCGGCTATCACCATGCCGCAGGTTGCTGAGACTTACATTCCTCGCCGCGCGATCCGCCACATGCAGAAGGACCGCGTCGTGATCTTCGGTGCTGGTGCGGGTCTGCCCTACTTCTCCACCGACACTGTGGCTGCTCAGCGCGCCCTGGAAATCCACGCAGATGAGGTTCTGGTGGCTAAGAACGGCGTGGACGGCATCTACACTGCTGACCCGAACAAGGACCCCAACGCTGAGCGCCTGTACAACCTCACCTACGATGAGGCAATGCAGCGCAACATCCGCGTGCTGGATCAGACCGCGTTCTCCCTGTGCCGCGACAACAACGTGACCATGCGCGTGTTCGGCATGCAGGGTGACGGCAACGTGACCCGCGCAATTCTGGGCGAGAAGATGGGTACCCTCGTTACTCGCTAACGCCTAAATTTTTAGGTTGGGGCGTACGGAACGCGCCCTCACATTGTGACCGTGCTCGATAGCGCGGACTTATTCTGGACGGTACCGCGCGGGTAGGCGCTAAAACTCGCTTATGCCCGCCGGTACCGTCTAGACTTATATCAAATACGACGTTCTGCCTCTTTCCCGTCGACTTCGCATTATCCTTACGGTTTTCGCCTCGGATGCGCCGCGGACCGGTGGGGAATCATGAGGGCTGAGCGTGCGCCCACCGACAATTCTGGCACCCCAGAATTCCGACAAAGGAGATCCTTTCGTGATCGAAGAAATCCTTGCCGAAGCCGGCGAGAAGATGGAAAAGACCATCGAAGCAACCAAGACTGAGTTCGCTAAGGTTCGTACCGGTCGTGTGAACCCCGCAATCTTCAGCGGCCTGACCGCAGAGTACTACGGTGCGCCGACCCCGCTGCAGCAGCTGGTGTCCTTCAACGTTGAGGACGCACGTACCGTCAAGATCGTTCCCTTCGACGTGACCGCACTGGCAGCTATCGAGAAGGCTCTGCGTGACTCCGACCTGGGTGTTAACCCCAGCAACGACGGTGCAGCTATCCGCGTTGTCATGCCCGAAATGACCGCTGAGCGCCGTAAGGAATACACCAAGCTCGTCAACCACAAGGCTGAAGAGGCTCGTATCTCCATCCGTAACGTTCGCCGCCACGCTAAGACCGCTATCGACAAGCTGGTCAAGGACAGCGAAATCGGTGAAGACGAAGGCGCACGTGCTGAGAAGGAACTGGACGCACAGACCAAGAAGCACATCGACCAGGTCGACGCACTGTACAAGCACAAGGAAGCTGAACTGCTCGAGGTCTAAACCCTAATGAGTGCACGCAAAGAAGCGAAAGAAGAGAGAAGCGCGCCGCCTGCTCCACAGCCGAGCCCGCAGACCGCTGCAACGCCGGTGAAGTCGCGCAGCGCCAAAGCTGGCCGTAACCTGCCCGCCGCCATTAGTGTGGGTGTTGGTTTCGGCGTGCTATTGGTGCTGGGCCTGATTTACCAGCCGGTTTTTGTTGCGATCGCTACCGGCGCGGCAGCGTTGGGCGCCTGGGAAATTGGGCACGTGCTCAACACCCGCCGCGGCTACGGCATCCCGGAATACCTACTGGGTGCCCTGTCTGGCGCAATTGTGGTGGTGTCCTACCTGTTCGGTTTTACCGGGCTGGGCATCGCCCTGGCGGTGAGCCTGCTGGCGCTGTTGCTTTCTTCTGCTCTCGTGCGTGCTGACCGTCAGGTCTCACTGGGTAAGTCTTTGAGCGGTAGCGCCCTGGCTCTGCTGTGGGTGCCGCTGATGCTGGGTATTGCCATGGTCTACTTCCAGACGGACCACGGCGAGCGCGGTATCCTCATGATTCTGCTGATGGCCATCTGCAATGACACGTTCGGCTTCATTGCCGGCGTGAATTGGGGTAAGCACCCGATGGCGCCGAAGATTTCCCCGAAGAAAAGCTGGGAGGGGCTGGCTGGTTCCTTCGTCGGCTCGGCGGTTGTTGGCGCTATCGCCTTGGCAGCCATGGGTTCGCCCTGGTATTGGGCTATTCCGCTGGCGGCGGTCATGGTGGTCGCGTCGACTGCCGGTGACCTGGTCGAGTCCGTGTTCAAACGCCGTATGGGTGTGAAGGACATGTCGAATATTCTGCCCGGTCACGGCGGCATGATGGATCGCCTGGACTCGATCCTTTTCGCTGCGGCGGCTGGCTGCCTGATTTTCCGGTTTATTATGCCGCTCTAAAGCTTCAAGCTTTATCGCTTATGGAGGCGGGGCGTTTCTTCCCACGAATGGGGGAGGGGCGCCCCGCCTTTGCTGTGCCCGCTTTCGCTGTACCCGGTGAATAGAGGCGTAAAAGGCTATATCTAAGACGCCGCCCGCCCACCTTGCACCAGGTAGCCTGCGCATTGGTATTCTTAAAGTTCAATCGTCGAGAGGAGCCCACCTTGGCAAGCACCACCCACGGAGGCGGATTTGCCCGTGCAGCAGAAACCGAACCCGGCTACAAGCGCAGTGAAGTAGACCGCCTGTTCACCCGCCTCGCCGAGGACTACGAGAAGCTCAGCGGAGCCGCCGAACTGCCCGAAGACCTCTACACCTCCCGACGAATCCGCCAGGTCGTCTTCCGCGAAGAACCCGGCGGCTACCAGCTGGATGTGGTCGACCGCGCCCTCGAAAAGATTGAGGAACGCTTCGCCAAGCTCGAACGCAGCCGCTACATTGAGGCGTACGGCCTGGACAACTGGGAACGCTCCCTCGTAGAGACCGGCGAGCTACTCGCAGGCCGCCTGGAACGCCCCGCCGGTGAGCGTTTCCGCCGCCCCAGCAAGCGCCGCCACATGGGCTACTTCGTCGGCGACGTGGACGCCATCTGCGACCGCGTGTACGCCCAGCTCAACAGCGAGGAGCCGCTGGACCCGTCCGTGGTGCGCCACGCAAAGTTTCGCCCCGCCTCGGGCACCGTCAGCTACGAGGAATCCCAGGTGGACGCTTTCCTGGACCGCTGCATTGAGCTGTTGCAGGACCTGCTCTAAAACGTGAAGTGTTGAATCCCCCGCCCCGTATGACAGGGCGGGGGATTCTTCTGCGCTGGGGTCTTCTGTGCTGGGCCTTCTAAGATGAGAGGCGGCGCCAGTACCCGAACGTACCCGCGAGCTCATGAGACACTAGAACCATGAAGTTTGGATCCTCAGCACGCGTCGGCGGCAGCCGCGACCGCCTCACCGACGCCCTCACAGAACTCACCCGCGCACCGCAGCGCGTCACCCTCCTCGGCTCAACCGGCTCCATCGGCACCCAAGCCATGGAAGTCATCGACCACCTCGCCGCACTCAAAGGCACCAGCGCCTCCGCCGCCGACGCACCGCTGAAGGTCGTCGCCCTTTCCGCAGGCTCCCGATCCCTCGAACTGCTCGCACGCCAGGCAGTGCACGTGCGCGCCGAACTGGTCGCCACCAGCGGCACCGCCGAAGACGCGCAGCGCCTGCGCGAACTCATCGAGGCGGCAGCCTCCGAAGCAGGCGTTACCGGCTACACCCCGCAGATCGCCCACGGTGCCGAAGCCTCCGTACAGGCGGCAGCACGCCCGGCAGACACCGTCCTCAACGGCATCACCGGCTCCATCGGCCTGGAGCCGACCCTCACCGCCCTCAACAGCGGCTACCGAGTGGCACTGGCCAACAAGGAATCCCTCATCGCAGGCGGCCCGCTTGTACGCGCCGCCGTCGACGCATCCCCCCTGAACACCCCCATGGTGCCCGTCGACTCCGAACATTCCGCCCTCGCGCAGGCGCTCGCCTCCGGAACCGACGCAGAAATCGACCGACTCATCCTCACTGCATCGGGCGGCCCGTTCCGCGGCTACAAGCGCGAACAGCTGCACGACGTGACCCCCGCGCAGGCGCTCGCACACCCCACCTGGGATATGGGCCTGGTCGTCACCACCAATTCGGCAACCATGGTCAACAAGGCACTCGAAGTGCTTGAAGCGCACCACCTGTTCGGCGTGGACCTGGACCGTATTGACGTGGCGGTTCACCCGCAGTCCGTCGTGCACTCCATGGTGCAGTTCGTGGACGGCTCCACTATCGCGCAGGCGTCGCCGCCGAGTATGGTTCTGCCCATCGCGCTGGGTCTGACCTGGCCGCACCGCATCCCCGGCGCTGTGCCCGCCTGCGACTGGTCGAAGGCGGCATCCTGGACTTTCGAGCCGCTGGACGAGGAAGCATTCCCCGCCGTGCGCATGATCAAGGACGCAGGTAAGGTCGGCGGAACGCACCCGGCAGTGTTCAACGCCGCCAATGAGGAAGCCGTGGCAGCATTCCATGCGGGCGCGATTCGCTTTACCGACATTGTCGATTCGGTGGCGCGTGTGCTGGAGGAGCACACCGGCAGCGCTGAGGCTGTCTCTGACGCTGATTTGACGCTGGAGGCTGTGCTGAACGCGGAGCGTTGGGCTCGCGTTCGCGCGAATGAGCTGCTGGGTATGACCGGACGCTAAATCGCTTTTGAGGGCGGTACTTGCCCCCGGATTGGGACTTGGAGGGGTGGTGTTTGTTCTCGCTTCGCTAGTTGGGACGGCACGCCGCATGTTTCCTCCGCGCCTACGCAGGGGCACCCGTCACCCGGACGCTCCGCCCCTCCTCGCTCCGCATCGGAGAGCGTCCGGGTGACACCCTGAGGGCGCTTCCGGAAGGTGCACCGGCTCGCCCTCCTCTACAGCGTGGTAGGCTAGTGTTCAAAATATGTTCTCTCAAGGGCAAACAACGAAGAGCCCCTGAACGAGCGGACAAAGATGCAGCGTATATTTCACGAGGAAGTGCCCCTATGCGTCGACAGAACACCCTACGAACCCTCGCCGGGGCTCTACTCCCGCTGACCTTGATGCTTAGCTCTTGCGCATCCGGGCAGCCCAGCGCTGACTCCTCGGCGTCCGCTAACGCTGAGAAGGCGTATAGCGCCTCCACGGCACCGCAAAGTACTTCTGCATCTGCCACTGTTGATACACAGGCTGCAGAAAAAGTAAATGCGTTGATTTCTATCTCTGATAACGTCGAACGTGCTTATCAGCGGCTTGCATCCGAATGTATGGTTTCCAAGGGCTACCCTGACAGGAAAACCTATTACATGGTTGAAACGTTTCCCGTTAGGGACCTGCTTTCTCCACTGCCTCTAAGTGTGGAATATGCCAACAAGTCTGGCTATCCCAGCCCTGTTCCTCCATCTCGTTATGCTTCTCTGGAAGACACCGTAAAACTGACTGAGCAAGAAACACATGCATATTACGGAGATAACGGAAAAGGTGGTTGTAAAGAAGAAGCTGAGTTGAAGCTGTATGGTTCTGGCACTTTGGCGGGAACACGAGAGGCAGTTACGGAGAAGCTACTATCCTACGTTCGTGCTTCTGTCATCGATGGAGCATACTCGTCTCTGGATGGTGAATGGGAACGTTGCATGGCTGAACGTGGATACACATATTCAACTTCAGACATTGCATATGATGCTGTGCATGGAAAGCCTGCTGAGCGGCAAACAGCAATTGATGATGCGACGTGTCGAGAGAAAATCAACTACGAAGAAAAAACTGAGCAGATACTAGACACCTATATGACCACGTTCCTCGAAAAAGAGCAGGACCTTATCGAGCGGGTGACCACATCTCAGAAAACTGCTGAAGAGAACGCCCAAAAGATTCTGAACTAGTCTTCTAAGCTCGGCATTTTGGTAGGTGTTGAGGGGCGGTGTTCGTCCTCGCCCCGCTGGTTGGGATGGCACGCCGCATGTTTCCTCCGCGCCTACGCTGGGGAACCCGTCACCCGGACGCTCCGCCCTCTCCGTGCTTCGCTGCGGAGAGCGTCCGTGTGACACCCT
>NZ_KV810742.1:0-74670 GCF_001812895.1 Rothia sp. HMSC069C04 | reverse complement strand
CGGAGAGCGTCCGTGTGACACCCTGAGGGCGCTTGGCGGAAAACACGGCGCGCCACCTCCGGTAGCCTAGCGTGCGTGGAGGGGCGGTGTCGTCCGAAAGTGACATCAGGGTGCCCGAAGCGAAGCGAGGGCGGGTGCCCCTGTAGGAACGAGGACGAACACCGCCCCTTTTATCGTCCCCATCCAGCCCCTCCAGAAAGCGGGGGAGGGTGCCTTCACAGGCTAAGCGAGTATCCTAGAAGCTTCGTATCCCCGAACCGAAACGAGAAAAAGCGTGGAAATCCTGCTGTACGCTGTGGGCATTATCCTCATGGCAATCGCTATTGCCGTCTCGATTGCCCTGCACGAGGTGGGGCATCTGGTGCCCGCGAAGCTGTTTAATGTGCGCGTCCCGCAGTACATGATTGGCTTCGGTAAGACCGTGTTCTCTTTCCGCCGCGGCGAGACTGAGTACGGTTTCAAGGCGATCCCGTTGGGCGGTTACATTTCGATGATTGGCATGTACCCGCCGAGCCCTGCTGAGGTGAAGGAGCACCATGAGGAGGGCCATTCGGGCAGTACTAGCCCGTTTGCGTCCTTGGCTGAGGAGGCGCGTGCGGCGGATGCTGAGCGCATGAAACCCGGTGATGAGGACCGCCTGTTCTATAAGTTGCCGGTGCTCAAGCGCATGGTGATTATGCTGGGTGGCCCGACCATGAACCTGCTGATTGGTGTGGTGTGTACTGCTGTGCTGATTTGTGGTTTTGGTACGGCGCAGGTGACGAATAAGGTGTCGGCGGTGTCTGAGTGCGTGCCGAGCGTGAATGTCACTCATGATTCGATTAGCTATGGCGAGTGTACGGATAAGTCCACTCCGTCGCCTGCAAAGGCTGCTGGTGTGCAGGTGGGTGACCGTGTGGTTGCTGTGAATGGTGCGTCGACGGGTTCGTGGGAGGCTGTGTCTTCGGCGATTCGTGCGGCGGGTTCTCGCCCGAGTACTTTGACGGTGGAGCGTAATGGTCAGCGTCTGGATTTGTCGGTGACTCCGGTTGAGATGATCCGCCCGGTTTCTGATGGTAAGGGCCAGTATGCGCGTGCTGCGGATGGTTCGATTGCGACGACTCGCGGCGGTTTTGTGGGTGTGTCGCCGTCGAGTGAGTTGGTGCCTGGTTCTATTACTGAGGTGCCTGCGATGGTGGGCGATACGCTTTCGCGTGTGGGTTCGTCGATGTTGTCGTTGCCGCAGCGCGTATGGGATCTGGTGGTGACCCTGGTGACCGGTGGTGAGCGTAGCGCCGAGTCGCCTGTGTCTGTGGTTGGTGTGAGTCGTATTGCCGGTGAGGTGACGGCTACTGATCGTATTGATGTGAAGGCGAAGGCTGCGATGTTGGTCTCGCTGGTGGCGAATATGAATTTGATGCTTTTTGCGTTTAACCTGATTCCGCTTCTGCCTCTGGATGGTGGCCACGTGTTGGGTGCGCTCTGGGAGGGTGTGCGTCGTTTCTTTGCGCGTTTGACTGGGCGTAAGGATCCGGGTCCGTTTGATCCGGTGAAGTTGTTGCCGTTGACGTATGTGGTGGCGGGCGCGTTTATTGTGATGTCTGTCATTCTGATTGTGGCGGATATTGTTAAGCCCATCACCCTGTTTTAGTGTGTTGTTGCACGCGGTAAGGGTACCCGTATTAGTGCTTTCTTTCGCGTCAGTGGCACAATAAAAAGTTGAACGAAGGATGCGTCGTACGTCCTTCATAACCCATGTATGGAGGAAAACCTTGTCGGTCAGCCTTGGTATGCCGAAGCCCGCTCCCGCGGTTCTGTCCCCGCGTCGTAAGACTCGCCAGTTTAAGGTGGGTTCTGTCGGTGTTGGTTCTGAATCTCCGATTTCGGTGCAGTCGATGACGACCACTAAGACCCACGACATTGGTGCGACTCTGCAGCAGATTGCTGAGTTGACCGCTGCCGGTTGCGATATTGTGCGTGTGGCGTGCCCGACTGATAAGGATGCGGAGGCTCTGCCCATTATTGCGAAGCAGTCCCGTATTCCGGTGATTGCTGATATTCACTTCCAGCCGAAGTACGTGTATGCGGCTATTCAGGCTGGTTGCGGTGCTGTGCGTGTGAACCCGGGTAATATCCGTAAGTTCGATGACCAGGTGAAGGAAATCGCTCAGATGGCTTCGGACCACGGCGTTTCTCTGCGCATTGGTGTGAATGCTGGTTCGCTGGATAAGCGTCTGCTGGAGAAGTACGGTAAGGCTACTCCGGAGGCTCTGGTTGAGTCTGCTGTGTGGGAGGCTTCGCTCTTTGAGGAGCACGGTTTCCGTGATTTCAAGATTTCTGTGAAGCACAATGACCCTGTGGTGATGGTGGAGGCGTACCGTCAGCTGGCTGAGCGCGGTGACTGGCCCCTGCACTTGGGTGTGACTGAGGCTGGTCCGGCGTTCCAGGGCACTATTAAGAGCTCGGTGGCGTTCGGTACTCTGCTGTCTCAGGGTATTGGCGATACTATTCGCGTGTCGCTGTCCGCTCCTCCGGTTGAGGAGGTGAAGGTGGGCACCAAGATCCTGGAGTCGCTGAACCTTCGCCCCCGCAAGCTGGATATTGTTTCTTGCCCGTCCTGTGGTCGTGCGCAGGTGAACGTGTGGGAGCTTGCCGAGAACGTGACTAAGGGCCTGGAGCACATGAAGGTTCCGCTGCGTGTTGCCGTGATGGGTTGCGTGGTGAACGGTCCGGGTGAGGCTCGTGAGGCTGACCTGGGTGTGGCGTCCGGTAACGGTAAGGGCCAGATTTTCGTGAAGGGTGAGGTCATTAAGACTGTGCCTGAGGATCAGATCGTTGAGACTCTGATTGAAGAGGCTACCCGTATTGCTGCTGAGATGGAGGCTTCGGGCGAGTATGTTCCCGAGGGTTCCCCGGCTGTTTCGGTGAGCTAGTTAGCTTTTGTGCGCGGAGGCGCCCTGGTGAGGGCGCCTCCGCGCTTTTCCGGTTATGTCCGGTTATGGTGGTGGCAGGCTTGGTGCTTGCCGCTGCTGGTTGTGGCCGCAGGATCCGGTCGCTTTTTCGGGGGTGCGTGTCCCCGTGGTTTCACTTATTTTTTTGCCGCTCATTCTCTATCACTCACCAGGTCATGTTCACTCTTTTTTCTCGCCGCCGTAAGGCTCATCGTGCCCGGCGTGTTGCTGTTTCGTCTGTTGCTGTTTCGTCGATGGATTCTTCCCCTATGCCTGATCGCGTGAAGGAACACGTTTTTGCTCTGGATGCTCGGTGGTGCGATGAGCTGGAGGAGGTCCTGTTCAGTGACCCGGTCCCGAATCTGTACTCCATTGAGCATTATTTGGCGTGCCCTCTTCCGGTGAGGTCCCCGCGTATTCCGCTGCACTACTATCAGGGTTTTGTGGGCTGTGAGCGCGATGGGCAGTTGTGCTGTGTGCTTTTGTTGGGTTCGAATGTGGTGCCGGTGCGGCTGTGCGGTGCCGCGGTTGAACACGCCGCCGTTGAACACGCTGAACACGATGCGGATTCTCATGGCGCCGACTCTCACGTTGCTGAAGCGGCGGATGCCCCCGCTCTGGATGCTACGGCGCTCGCGCATCGTGACGCGCTGGCTCAGCTGCTACTGCAGGTGGGTTCTCGCCTGGATTCCATGTTCGGTGAGAGCGCCTTCGTGATGCCTCTGTGGACGCGCATGCAGGAGCTGTGCGAGCAGACTCGCGGCGATAAGAGCCCGCTACTGCAGATGCTGCAGCCGAGCCTGGGTGACGGTTGCGATCACCGTGCGCGGGTTCTGTCGGAGCGTCCCAATCAGCCGCTGCTGTATCTGCCGCCGGAGAAGGACCTCGCCCGCTTCTACGCCGTGGAGCTTCCTGAGCTGCCGGCGCACCTGCCCGCGCCTCTCAAACCCGTGCCCATCAAACCCGAGCCCCTCAAGCCGGGGGAGAGTCCCGCCGGTGCTGTCCAACTCAGCGGTGAGGCTGCCGGGTATGCGCGCCTTGCCACCTCCGCGGACCTGGGGGAGCTTCTGCCCGCCGCGGCCGCCATGTTCACCGAGGAGGTCGGCTTCGACCCGATTGCCCGCTACGGGGAGGGCTACGCGGCGCGCCTGCGCACGCTCATTGCCGGTCAGCGCAGCGCCATTGTCACCGATGTGAACGGGCGCGTCATCTTCAAGGCGGATGCCGGCATCGTGAACCTGGACGCCGCGCAGGTGCAGGGCGTGTGGCTGCACCCGGACTACCGCGGCTACGGGCTGGCTAAGCCGTTCTTCGCTGCCGCCGCGCAGATTCTGCAACGCCACTACCCGCATTTGAGTCTGTACGTGAACGACTACAACGCCCGCGCTCTTGCCATGTACCGGGGGACCGGTTGGGAGCAGATTGGGCAGTTCTCGACCATCATTTTTGAGCGCTAAACACGCCGAACCCTAAAACGCTATAAAATTAAAGACGACTGTGCCTTTTTCGTGGCTTACCCGGTGAGCCGTGGGCACCCTACCTAAACCTATCGACCTTTCAAGGAGAATCGTGGTACTTCGCCTTTCCAACCTCTTCGTGCGCACTCTGCGCGAGGACCCCGTAGACGCTGAGGTCGCCAGCCACAAGCTGCTGGTTCGCGCCGGTTACATCCGCCGCGCAGCCCCGGGCGTGTACACCTGGCTGCCCCTGGGCCTGAAGGTACTGCGCAAGGTCGAGAACATCATCCGCGAAGAGATGGACGCCATCGGCGCGCAGGAAGTTCACTTCCCCGCACTGCTGCCCCGCGAGCCCTACGAGGCAACCAACCGCTGGGACGAATACGGCGATAACCTCTTCCGCCTCAAGGACCGCAAGGGTGCCGACATGCTGCTGGCACCCACCCACGAGGAAATGTTCACCCTGCTGGTCAAGGACCTGTACTCCTCCTACAAGGACCTTCCGGTTTACCTGTACCAGATTCAGACCAAGTACCGCGATGAGGCGCGCCCCCGCGCGGGTCTGCTGCGCGGCCGCGAGTTCGTCATGAAGGACTCCTACTCCTTCAACATTGACGATGAGGGCCTGAACGAGGCGTACATGGCGCACCGCGCCGCATACCAGCGCATCTTCGAGCGCCTGGGCCTGGAGATTGTCATTGTGACCGCACAGTCCGGCGCAATGGGCGGCTCCCGCAGTGAAGAGTTCCTGCACCCGACCCCCATCGGTGAGGACACCTTCGTGCGTTCCGCGGGCGGCTACGCGGCAAACGTTGAGGCCGTGACCACCGTGGTTCCCGAGGAAATCGAAATCACCGAGGACACCCCGGCGGCAATCGTCGTGGACACCCCCGACTCCGCCACCATTGAGACCCTGGTGGAGCGCATGAACGAACTGCACTCCGAGGTGACCGGCGGCACCCTGGAAGCTTCGCAGACCCTCAAGTGCTTCCTCGGCACCGTCATCACCCCCTCCGGTGAGCGTAAGGTCTTCGCCGTGGGCGTTCCCGGTGACCGGGCCGTGGACCTGGGCCGCGTTGAGGTCAACATCGGCGCCCTGCTAGGCATCGGCGGCGAGGTTGAGGTTGAGGCAGCCAGCGAAGAGGACCTGAAGGCATACCCCCAGCTGGTCAAGGGCTACATTGGCCCCGGCCTGAGCCTGGATGCGCCCCTGTTCGGTGCGCACACCGAGGACGAGGATGCGGTAGCTTCCGCAACCGGCATTCCCTTCTTCGTTGACCCCCGCGTGGTGCGCGGTACCCGCTGGGTGACCGGCGCAAACGAAGAGGGCAAGCACGTGGCGAACCTGGTCTTCGGCCGCGACTTCACCGCCGACGGCGTCATTGAGGCGTGCGAGGTGCGCGAAGGCGACCCGGCACCGGACGGCTCCGGCGAACTGGTGGCAGCCCGCGGCATCGAGATGGGTCACATCTTCGCCCTGGGCCGCAAGTATGCTGAGGCACTGGGTCTGAAGGTTCTGGACCAGAACGGTAAGCTGCAGACCGTGACCATGGGCTCCTACGGCGTGGGCGTGACCCGCGCACTGGCTGCTATCGCCGAGGGCAACCACGACGAGAAGGGCCTGATCTGGCCGCGTAACCTGGCACCGGCAGACGTGCACATCGTCATCACCGGCAAGGACGCAGCATCCCACGAGTACGCTGAAGAGCTCAGCGCATCCCTGGAATCCGCCGGTCTGCAGGTCATGCTGGATGACCGCCCGAAGACCAGCCCCGGCGTGAAGTTCGGCGACGCCGAGCTGCTGGGCGTGCCCACCATCCTGGTGATTGGTCGCGGCTTCAAGGACGGCGTGCTGGAGCTGAAGGACCGCCGCAGCGGTGAGGCTCGCGAGGTGTCCGTCGAGAACGCGGTGGCTGAGGTCATCGCTGAGGTGCGCGGCGCCTAAGGTGCGCCACTAGCCCGCAAAGACGTAAAACCGTCGCCACCTGCCCCGCCTCCCAGGAGGTAGGGCAGGGTAGGCGGCGGAAGAATGAAAGAAGAGAACTATGGCATATAAGCCGAAGCGTTCTGGCTCTAAGAAGAGCGCCCCGAATGCGCGCGCTCGCCGTGCCGCATCCCGCGTGGCGAATGGTGTGAACGCTCCCCGCACTCGCGTTGAGAGCGAGCCCGTGGTGGAGGCACCGGTGCGCGTGGGTACCCGCGCGATCCGTGAGGAAGAAGTTGCCGAGGCGATTGCCCCGGTCATCTCCGAGTTCTCGCTGGTGCTGGAGGGCCTGAAGATTTCGGGCCCGGCGGCGAACCGTACCGTGAAGATTACGGTGGACTACACCGCTGAGCGTACCGATTCGCTGTCGCTGGATTCCCTCGCGGAGATTTCCGGTGCGATTTCGAGTGCCCTGGATCGTGCGGATGAAAACGACGAGTTCTTCCCCTACGAGCTGGAGGTGTCCTCGCCGGGTGCTACCCGCGCCCTGACCGAGCGCCGCCACTGGGAGCGTGCCCGCACTCGCCTGATTGCGGTCACCGCACCCGACGGCACCGAGTACCTGGCGCGTCTGCACGAGGTGCAGGATGAGGGTCCGGTGCTGGCTCGTAAGAAGAACACGAAGAAGGGCCAGAAGGAGTCGTACCACGAGCCGAGCTTGCTCCCGTGGGAAAATATTGCTTCTGCTCACGTCGAGATTGACTTCAATTCGTCCGTTGAGCCGGTAGAATAGAGTTATTAAAGCTTCAGGCACGGGGTGTTCCGTGCCAGGTATATACCGTTCGGGAGCCGGGGCGCATTGAGCGTCCCGGCGCCGTGCTAACTGGGAAAGGCTGAAAAGCGTGGAGGATATTAAAACTATTGACCTGGGCGCACTGCGCGCATTGGCGAAGCAGCGCTCTCTCGTCATGGAGGAGCTCTTCACCCTGGTTGAGAACGCCCTGCTGCTCGCGTACATGAAGCAGCCCGGCGCCATTAAGGGTTCTCGTGCCGTCATCGACCGCACCACCGGCGAGTTCGTCATTCTGGCTCCTGAGCTTGATGAGGATAACCAGAAGATTGACGAGTTCGACGATACCCCGAACAACTTTGGCCGTATCGCTGCCGCAACCGTCCGTCAGGTGCTTTCGCAGCGTCTGCGTGACGCTGAGGACGCATCCGTTCTGGGTGAGTTCAAGGACCGTGAGGGCACCCTGGTGTCCGGCGTGATCCAGCAGGGCAACAACCCGCGTATGGTTCAGGTTGACCTGGGCACCGTTGAAGCTGTTCTGCCCAGCAACGAGCAGGTTCCGGGCGAGAAGTACCCGCACGGCTCCCGCCTGCGCGCCTACCTGGTTGAGGCTCGCCGCGGCCCCAAGGGCCCCTCGATTGTGGTTTCTCGTTCGCACCCGAACCTGGTTCTGCGCCTGTTCGAGCACGAGGTTCCCGAGATTTCTGAGGGCCTGGTTGCTATTAACTCCATCGCCCGTGAAGCTGGTCACCGCTCCAAGATTGCGGTGTCCGCGAAGAACCCGACCATTAACGCTAAAGGTGCGTGCATCGGCGATATGGGTGCCCGCGTGCGTGCGGTTGCTGCCGAGCTGAACGACGAGAAGATTGATATTGTCGACTACTCGACCGACCCGGCAACCTTCATTGCTGCGGCGCTGTCCCCGGCTAAGGTTACCGAGGTCATTATCGCGAACCCGCGCGAGTACTCCGCTCGTGCCGTGGTCCCGGACGATCAGCTGTCCCTGGCTATCGGTCGTGAGGGTCAGAACGCACGTCTGGCGGCGAAGCTGACCGGCTGGCGTATCGATATTCTCTCCGAGTCCAAGTACGCTCAGGTTCGTGCTGAGGAAGAGGTTGCGGCTCGCGTGGCTCGTAGCTTGGCTGAGGAAGCTGCAGCTGAGAAGGCAATTGAAGAAGCTGCAGAAGAGTCCGCACAGGACGCTGAATAAGCATTAGCCCCGGTGAGGGGCGTATCCCGCGGCATATCCTTTTGATGCAGGCGCAAGATATCGGGCAGGTACGTGCCCGGTGTTCTTGCGCCTGCGTCACAGTTTTGCCCATGATTCTTAAAAACGGGATACACTATTAAGATGTGCCGGTGTGTAACCGGGCGCTTTAACGCGCCCTCGCATACACCGGATGAAGCATCACGAATGTACTGCGAACGCGGTTCTACACACGCTAGAGAGGGGAGAGGACCATGAACAATCACGACCTCACCGCAACCTCCGAAGCGTTTGAAGGACCGGTCCGCACCTGCATCGGATGCCGTGCCCGCGATGAACAGCGCAACCTGCTGCGCATCGCCCGCACACCCGTCACGTCTGCTACCGAGCAGGCGGACACCCCGCCCTATCAGCCCGATACGGCGGGAACTATGCCCGGACGAGGCGCTTGGATCCATCCGAGCGAAAAGTGCGTAGCCGCTCTGCAGAAAAAGAACGGTCTGGCGCGCGCCTTCAAAAAAGCGGTCCCTGCAGCCCAGCTGCAGGCGTGCTGTGAGCAGATTCGAGCCGTTATTGCGGACTCGACCCCCTCATAGACGCTTTTCGGGTATATGCCCTCTGTAAGTCAACGAGTTTGACGACTTCTTATCTGAAAGCGAGTCAGAAAACTGATGGATATCTAATGAGTGCCGCGAAATGAGTACCCTTTCGTGCTCACCCACCGGCAATTTCACGAATTGGCGCGCCTTCGGGCGTGCACCCCGTAAACATTAGTGTCCGCACCATTCCCGGTGCGGACCGGGAATGGAGAAAATTTGGCTCAGCCTCGAGTACACGAGTTTGCTAAAGAAGTAGGCGTACCTTCCAAGGAAGTTATTGCCAAGCTTAAGGATATGGGCGAGTTCGTTAAGAGCTCCTCTTCCACCCTGAACCCCATGGTTCTGAAGAAGCTGCGCGCGGAATTCCCCGCCGCAGCCGCTAAGCCTGCCGCAAAGGCAGCACCCGCGGAGTCGGCAGCTAAGCCTGCCGCTAAGCCGGCACCCAAGCCCGCAGCAGCAAAGCCCGCCGCTAAGCCTGCGGCAGCCCCCAAGCCCGCAGCGGCAAAGCCTGCCGCTAAGCCGGCACCTAAGCCTGCAGCTAAGCCTGTCGCAGCTGAGAGCGCAGCTCCCAAGCCTGCAGCAGCTAAGCCCGCCGCAAAGCCGGCAGCAGCACCCAAGCCCGGCGGCCCCCGCCCGGGTAACAACCCCTTCGCATCCCAGCAGGGCATGGCACGCCCCGAGGCTGCACCGAAGCCGGCAGCTCCCAAGCCTGCCGCTCCGAAGCCCGGCCCCAAGCCCGGTCCTCGCCCCGGTAACAACCCCTTCGCATCCCAGCAGGGTATGAAGCGTGGCGGCGGCGACTCCCAGCGTTCCGGCGGTCCCCGTCCGGCACGTAACGGTCGTCCCGGTGGCAACGGTGGCGCACGCCCCGGCGGTAACGGCGGTCCCCGCCCCGGTGCACCCCGTCCGGCAGCTGGCGCACGTCCCGGTGGCAACGGTGGTCCCCGCCCGGCAGCTGGCGCACGTCCCGGTGCACCCCGTCCGGCTGGTGGCGGCGGCGCACGCCCGAACCCCTCGATGATGCCCAAGGTTTCCAACGTTGGTGGCGGCGCGTCCGGTTCCAACGCTGGCGGCGGTAACGGTGGCGGCGGCGCACGTCGCGGTGGCGGTTCCGGCGGCGGCTTCAACCGCGGTCCGGGTCGTCCCGGCCCCGGCGGTCGCGGCAATGCACAGGGTGCATTCGGTCGCGGCGGCTCCAAGCGTAAGGGCCGCAAGTCCAAGGCAGCTCGCCGCCATGAGCAGGAGCAGCTGAACGCACCGGCACCCGGTGGCGTGGTTGTTCCTCGCGGCGACGGCTCGACCGAGATTCGTCTGCGCCGCGGCGCGTCCATCATGGACTTCGCTGAGAAGATTGGCGCAAACCCGGCATCGCTGATTACGGTTCTCTTCCACCTGGGCGAGATGGCTACCCAGACTCAGTCCCTGGACGAGGAGACCTTCGAGCTGCTGGGTGCCGAACTGGGTTACGTCATCAAGATCGTTTCCCCGGAGGATGAGGAGCGCGAGCTGCTCGAGTCCTTCGACATCGACCTCGAAGCCGAAGCAGAAGCTGAGGGCGAGGACGTCCTGGAGGTTCGTCCCCCGGTTGTTACCGTCATGGGTCACGTTGACCACGGTAAGACCCGCCTGCTGGACGCTATCCGTAACACCAACGTCATTGAGGGTGAGGCCGGCGGCATTACCCAGCACATTGGTGCATACCAGGTCCACACCACCGTCGAGGGTGAAGACCGCGCGATTACCTTCATCGATACCCCCGGTCACGAGGCGTTCACCGCTATGCGTGCCCGTGGTGCGAAGGTCACCGACGTGGCAATCCTCGTGGTCGCAGCGGATGACGGTGTTATGCCCCAGACCGTTGAGGCGCTGAACCACGCACAGGCAGCTAACGTGCCGATCGTGGTTGCTGTGAACAAGATCGATAAGGAAGGCGCGTCCCCGGAGAAGATCCGTGGCCAGCTCACCGAGTACGGTCTGATCCCCGAAGAGTACGGTGGCGACACCATGTTCGTGGACGTCTCCGCTCGCAACGGCACCAACATCGACGAGCTGCTTGAGGCTGTCACCCTGACCGCTGACGTGCTCGAACTGACCGCTAACCCGAACAAGGAAGCACGCGGCGTTGCTATTGAAGCAAACCTGGACAAGGGCCGCGGTGCGGTTTCCACCGTCCTGGTTCAGTCCGGTACCCTGCACGTCGGTGACGCTATCGTTGCCGGTGTTGCTCACGGTCGCGTTCGTGCAATGTTCGATGAGAACGGTCAGGCTGTGAAGGAAGCTGGCCCGTCCCGCCCCGTTCAGGTGCTGGGTCTGTCCACCGTTCCTCGTGCAGGCGACACCTTCCTCTCCACCGAGGAAGAGCGTACCGCTCGTCAGATCGCTGAGAAGCGTGAGGCTGCTGATCGTAACGCTCAGCTGGCTAAGCGTCGTAAGCGCGTGACCCTCGAGTCCTTCGATGCCGCTGTGGCTGAGGGCAAGATGGACACCCTGAACCTGATCATTAAGGGTGACGTCTCCGGTGCTGTGGAAGCACTGGAAGAGTCCCTGATGAAGATCGACGCCGGTGGCGACGAGGTTCAGTTGCGCGTCATCCACCGCGGTGTGGGTGCTATTACCCAGAACGACGTGAACCTGGCTACCGTGGACAACGCGGTCATCATCGGCTTCAACGTCCGCCCGGCAGAGCGCGTTGCCGAACTTGCCGACCGCGAAGGCGTCGAGATGAAGTTCTACTCGGTCATCTACCGTGCGATTGAGGAAATTGAGCAGGCCGTCAAGGGTATGCTCAAGCCCGAGTACGAGGAAGTGGAGCTCGGCTCCGCAGAGATCCGTGAGGTCTTCCGCTCCTCCAAGTGGGGCAACATCGCAGGTTCAATCGTCAAGAACGGCATCATCAAGCGCAACGCCAAGGCACGCCTGGTGCGCGACGGTTCCGTGGTGGCAGACAACCTCACCATCGAGTCGCTGCGTCGTTTCAAGGACGACGCTACCGAGGTTCGCGAAGGTTTCGAGTGTGGTATTGGCCTCGGCTCCTTCAACGACATCAAGGAAGGCGACATTATCGAGACTTGGGAGATGCGCGAAAAGCCGCGTGTCTAAGACTCACACGCTGATGCGCCCGTCACCCGCTAGTGTTCCCGCACCCGCAGGCTTCTAAAACTTAGAGCCTGCGGGGCGGATGCTGGCGGGGCGGGCGCTTCCGCATTACCTGGAACGCCTCCGTAACACCCCGAGTGTTCGCGGAAGGCGCCACGATATTTCAAGGAGAAACACATGGCTGATGCAGCCCGCGCGGCACGACTTGCCGACCGCATCAAGGTAATTGTGGCGAAGGCGCTGGAGCGTCGTGTTAAGGATCCCCGCCTCGGTTTTGTGACCATTACCGATGCCCGCGTGACCAACGACCTGCAGCACGCAACCCTGTACTACACCGTGTTCGGCTCCGAAGAGGACGCCGCAAACACCAAGAAGGCGCTGGAATCCGCTAAGGGTATTCTGCGCGCCGAGGTGGGTAAGAACATCACAGCCCGCCTGACCCCCACCCTGACTTTCGTCGCTGATGAGGTTCCCGAGAACGCCTTCCACATTGAGGCGCTTCTGCGTGAGACTCGCGAGCGCGACGCCGCCCTGGCTGCTGCAGCCGAGGGTGCCGAGTACGCTGGTGAGGCTGACCCCTACAAGAAGGATGAGCCTGCCGAGGGTGAGGACGCCTAAGTGGCGAAGAAGCAACCTCAGGGCCCGTCCGGCCTGATGGTCATTGATAAGCCCGCCGGGATGAGTAGCCACGACGCAGTCTCTCAGATGCGTCGTATTGCTGGCACCCGGCGGGTCGGTCACGCCGGTACACTGGATCCCGCCGCGACCGGCGTGCTGATTTTGGGCATCAATAAGGCAACGAAGCTGCTGACCTACCTGGTCGGTCAGGATAAAACCTATGACGCGACGATTCGCCTGGGCATTGAGACGCTGACTGAGGATGCCGAGGGTGAGCACACCGCCGCGCATCCTGATGCCGTCGAGGCGCTGACCGGTCTGGACGCTGAGCAGATGCGTGCGCGCATCCTGGAGGCTGTGGCGCAGCTGAGCGGCGATATTCTGCAGGTTCCTTCTGCGGTGTCTGCTATTAAGATTAACGGTGTTCGTTCGTATGCGCGTGTGCGTAGCGGTGAGCAGGTTGAGTTGGCGGCGCGTCCGGTGACGATTAGCGAGTTCACGGTACATTCCATCAACCCTGGTTTTGCCGAGTACGTGATTGAGGACCCCGAGAACGAGGGCGAACACGCGGCAACCTCGGTTCCCGTGATTGACTGCAAGGTGACGGTTTCGTGCTCTTCGGGCACCTATATTCGTGCCTTGACGCGTGATCTGGGCAAAATTCTGGGCACCGGTGGCCACCTGACGGCTCTTCGCCGTACCCGTGTGGGTGCGGTGGTGCTTGAGGATGCCGCCGATCTGGCGCAGTTGAAGCAGCGCCGTGAAGAGTCCGAGGCACCGCTGGAAGATTTGCCGCTGCTTCCCCTGGAGGAGGCGGCACGCCGCATCTTTGGTGCGCGTGAGCTCTCTGCCGCGGAGGCGAGCGACATTTCTTACGGTCGTCGTATTAGCCCCAGCGGTGACGGTTCCGTGGTGAAGCGTTCCGTGCACGCGAGCGCGGATGAGTCCGGCGCGGTGCAGCATGCCAGCGTTGAGGGTATTGTGGCGGGCTTCGCCCCGGACGGTACCCTGGTTGCCCTTCTGGAGAATAAGAAGCAGCGCGGGAAGGTGCAGGCCGCTCCGGTGCTGGTTTTTGAGGCGAATCGTTCCTTCAACTAGGCGTTGAGGGCTTATGATGGGCGAAGAGGGTTCGGCGTTTGCGCCTGCCCACACCTGATTCCTTCAAGCCTGATTCCTCAAGCCTGATTGATCCAGTGCCTATTGAATATGCGCCCTACCGAATGTGCGCCCCCTATTCATTCAACACGCTAACGTAAACAACCCCTGAACACACATGACTACTCGTGCGGGTGCCGCCCGGCCCTGCTGAAGGAGAGAAGATGAGCGAGAACCAGAGCTCTGCTAAGAAGGCGAGTGAGCCTCGTACCGCGCCGGTACCCCGAGTGGAGTCTGCACAGGCTGAAGCTACCGTAACCGGGGCTGCTACTCAGAGCGGTGCCGCGAAGGCTGCCGGTGCTAAGAACGCTGAGCCTATTTCTGCGGCGAAGGCACCCGAGGGTGTTCGCGTAGCCGCACCGGCGTCCGGCGATAAGGCGTCGCAGAAGGCCGATAAGAAGGCTGAGAAGAAGGCAACCCGCGAGGCGTTTGCCCGCCCCAAGAGCCTTGAGGAGGCGGCTAAGCCTCAGAACCGTGCGGCGTTCCGCGCGGCGGTGGCGCTGTACGGTCTGTTCATGATTGCGTACGGTGTGTGGCAGGTTCTGGGCGGTGTCCGCGTCATTCCGGATGCGCCTCAGGACTTTGCGAACGCCTCGGTGCAGTCGAACTACGCGTTCTTCGCGGCTGCCTATGTGGGTGTGGGCCTGTCCTTCGTGTTCATTGCCCTGAAGTTCAAGTGGGTGAACATGCTCGTGTTCTCCTGCCTGGTGGTTTTCCTGGGCGGTGTGGGTCGTATCCTGTCGTGGGCGTTCTTCGGCACCCCGCACTGGTCGCTGATCGTGCTGATGGTGACTGAGCTTGTGATTCCTCCGTGCCTGCTGGTGTGGTACGGCTGGATTAACAAGTCCAATAAGATTCGCGAGGAGATGCTGAAGGCTTCTCGTAACCAGGCTCGTAAGTAGTCGTAACGCCCGGGAAGGTTCCTGCCGCACGGTGGGGTGCCTGCCCGGGCTTTCTTATGGGTGGGTGCTGCGCATGGATTTTCCAGGTGCTGAGGCTGCACAGTTGCGTGTTAGATACCCCGCCGCATCCGCAAAAGTGGGGGAGAAGGCACCGCCTGCGAGGGGCGCCGTTCCATTCCCTGTTGATTCCCGTTTTGAATTCTGCATCCTGCCGCCTGTGGTCTAGGATGGATAGGTACATTTATCTTTTTCAGGAGAGCCCGTGACCCTCTACACCGCTTTGAGCGAGGTCCCCGCCGGCTACGGCCCCTCGGTCGTGACCATCGGCAATTTTGACGGCGTGCACCGTGGACATGCCCGCGTGATTTCGCGCGTGGTCTCCCTTGCTGAAGAGCACGGTTTGAGCTCTATCGCGGTCTCTTTTGACCCGCACCCGATGCAGGTGCACCGTCCCGAGGCGGCCCACCACGACATTATGGGTCAGGGCTCGCGCCGCTACTTCATGTGCCTGCTGGGTCTGAACGACTACCTGCTACTGAACTACAACCTGGAGTTCGCTGCGCAGACCCCCGAGGAGTTCGTGAAGTCCACCTTTGTGGATGCGCTGAACGCGCGTTTCGTGGTCATTGGTGACGACGTGCGCTTTGGTAAGAACAATTCCGGCGACCTGAACACTATGCGTGAGCTGGGGGAGAAGTACGGCTTTGAGGTCGTGGTCGTTGAGGATCTGATGGTGGATGAGAACACCCGCTGCTCCTCGACCCGCATCCGCCAGCTGCTGCTGGAGGGTGATATGCCCGCCGCAACCGAGCTGCTGGGCCGCCACCACATGATGGCTGGTGAGGTCGTGCACGGTCTGGCGCGCGGCCGCGAGTTGGGCTTCCCGACCGCGAACCTTGAGCTTGAGGCGCGCGGCCTGATTCCCGCCGACGGTGTGTACGCCGGCTGGCTGGTGGACGAATCCGGTAACCGTCACCCCTCCGCTATTTCGGTGGGTACGAACCCGACCTTTGACGGTATTGAGCACCGCCAGGTTGAGGCGCACGTGATTGACCGTCCGAAAGAGCGCGTGGAGGATTTCAACCTGTACGGTCAGCGTGTGCTGATTGAGTTCGTGAAGCGTCTGCGTCCCATGGTGGCGTACACCGGTGTTGAGGCGCTGATTGAGCAGATTAACGATGACGTGGCGCAGACCCGCGAGGTGCTGGCTGAGGACGCGAAGAACTACTGCCCGCCGGAGTGCCCGGTGCAGGCGGAAGTGAAGCATCCCCACTTCTAAGAGCAGCATCCTGCGCTCATAGCTTTTGCCTTTAACGGCTTTGAAGCCCCGGCGGCAAGATTTTCGGATCTGCCGCCGGGGCTTTTGCGTGCCCGCACGCCTTGACGTCCTGCGCCTCCCGCGAGGCACCCCTGTTTTAGTCGTCCCCGTTTTAAGAGAAGATAGAGTCATGGAAAAAATGAACGTCGAATCCTTCAACCTCGACCACCGCGCCGTAGCAGCACCCTACGTGCGTATCGCAGACCGCAAGGTCCTGCCCGGTGGCGACACCCTCATCAAGTACGATATCCGCTTCACCCAGCCGAACACCGCGCACCTGGAAATGCCGACCGTGCACTCCATCGAGCACCTGAGCGCCGAGCACATGCGCAACCACACCGACCGTCTGATTGACTTCTCCCCGATGGGCTGCCAGACCGGTTTCTACGCGCTGACCCTGGGCCTGGAGCCCGAGGATTTCTTCCCCATCCTGGAAGCAACCCTCAACGATATCCTCAACGCAACCGAGGTTCCGGCTGCGAACGAGGTGCAGTGCGGTTGGGGCGCCAACCACACCCTCGAAGGTGCGCAGGCTGCGGCTCGCGAGTTCCTCGCGGCACGCGATGAGTGGGCGCAGGTGATGGCGTAATGAGCGCACAGATTCCTGACGCTTTCGCATCCGCCTTCAACCCGGTGGACTTTGACCCGAACGCTTTCGACCCGGCTGAGGCGTTCAACAGCATGTTTGAGCTGATGGACGGCATGTCCAACGCCATCATCATTCAGGTGGCTATGGACGAGGAGCTCGCACCCTTCCTGAAGGCCACCGAGGAGCTGCAGCCGTCCTTCACCGAGGGCGCCGCAGTATTCCACCCGCGCTACCTGCAGGTGGGCGAGGACCAGGTTCCGCTGCTGCTGGTTCGCTCCAAGATCGGTCTGGTGAACGCGGCGAGTGCCGTCACCGAGGCGATCAGCTACTCCTCGAACTGCCTGGGCGTCATCAGCGCAGGTACCGCCGGCGGTTTGGCTCGCGGCATTAACGTGGGCGACGTGCTGATTGGCGAGAACTACACCTACACTGACGCCGACGCGACCGCGTTCGGTTACGCGCGCGGCCAGGTTCCGGGCATGCCCGAAAGCTACGACGGCCAGGTGGACGAGTGGCAGGATGCCCTGGAGCATGCGCTCGCCGCACTGGAGACGGTGCGTGAGCAGGCTGAGAGCGTGTGGGAGGTGCACCGCGGCCAGATGCTGGCGGGTAACTCCTTCGTAACCGCCCACAACGTGAAGGACACCCGCGAGGCATTCGAGGGCGCCATCAGCACCGACATGGAAACCACCGCTATTGCGCAGGTCTGCCACAACTACGAGATTCCGTTTATCGGAGTGCGTTGCGTGTCTGATCTGTGCGGCCCGGAGGCTGACCAGGACTTCCACCTCTCCATGGATGTGGTGGCTCCTCGTTCGGCTCGTTACGCGCTGCAGCTGGCTGCTGAGCTGTGGACCGAAGCGCAGCTGGAGGCGCTGGAGCTGGCTCTCTAAAGCTCTAGAGCATGCGGCATGAAGTGAGCTCGCATGCGGCAAGTGCCGGGGCGTGAACCTGACGGGTTCGCGCCCCGGTCTTTGCGCCCCGGTCCTTGCGCCCCGGTCCTTTTGTGCCGGTCTTTTTGTACTGGTTTTTGTACCCCAGTCTTTTTCTGATCAGGCACTTTGATGTACCCGGTCCGTAAGAAACGCAGAAATATTAACCGCGGTGAATATACATTCTGTGTGTCGTGGAGTACTATGAATGTGGAAACTGTCCGATCTCACAGAGGAGTACGTCGTGAAGTTCTGCCCGACTCTCGCCTCCGTCACCGGTCTGCTCGGTGGCTACAAGGTTGCATCTAGCACCGGCATCCGCCCGCTCGGTGGCGCTGTCCTGGCACTGTGCGGTGCCGTGGCTTACAAGAATTGGAAGCGTAAGGCTGGCGCAGGCCGTGCCACCTTCCTCACCGCTCTCTACCTCGGCGCGTTCGGCGCCGCTCATCCGCTCGCCAAGAAGCTTGGCGCGTGGCCTGCAGTCTACACTGTGACTGCTGCAACCGCTCTGTGCTCTATCGTCATTGGACGTAAGCGACAGAAGTAGTCTTTGACGAAAAGACGGCGGAAAGGCAACGTTGCCTTCCCGCCGTCTTTTGCGTTCCCTCCCACCGTACCGGTTGGGTGGGGATGCGACGGGGCGACGCGCGAAGGCAACACCTTCTGCGCATCGCCCCATCACTCGATGGGGAGTGAATCAACCGGTACCGCTCTCAGCCACCTGCTAAGCTGCGGCACCGCCCGATAAGTTTCCCCGCCACCGGCGGGTACACCCCACGAGGTAAAGGAAAAGAAGAAGATGAATACCACTCCGGACTCATCCCCGGTACAGCAGGGCGTAGCTGAGGCTACCTCCGAGAGCCCGCAGCTAGCGCGTGGACTCTCCCTGCGTCACATCATGTTCATCGCCCTCGGCTCCGCCATCGGCACCGGCCTGTTCTACGGCTCTGCATCCGCCATTCAGCTGGCGGGCCCCTCCGTGCTGCTTGCCTACGTTATTGGTGGCGTTGCAGTGTTCATGGTAATGCGCGCAATGGGCGAACTCGCCCTGGCGCACCCGGTCTCCGGAGCGTTCTCCGAATACGCCACCCGCTACCTTGGACGCTGGGCGGGTTTTGTGACCGGCTGGAC
The DNA here is from genome assembly GCF_001812895.1 of Rothia sp. HMSC069C04. Lineage (NCBI taxonomy): Bacteria > Bacillati > Actinomycetota > Actinomycetes > Micrococcales > Micrococcaceae > Rothia > Rothia sp. HMSC069C04. The sequence continues at coordinate 56,022 of NZ_KV810742.1, read as the reverse complement.
CTACGCCCTGGAAATGGCGCTGGTCGCCATCGCGGACGTGACCGCTTTCGCGGTGTACATGAAGTTCTGGTTCCCGAACAGCCCCTCCTGGATTTGGATCGTCTCGGTTCTGCTGATTCTGCTCGCCATTAACCTGGCGAAGGTCAAGGCGTTTGGTGAGACCGAATTCTGGTTCACGCTCGTGAAGGTCAGCGCCATTATCGCCATGATTGTTGGCGGTATCGCCCTGCTCTTCGTGGGTGTGCAGGCGCACGACTCTGTGGCACCCTCCGTCACGAACCTCTGGGCGCTTGAAGGCGGCTTCTTCGCGAACGGTTTTACCGGCTTCCTCGCCTGCTTTACCGTGGTGATGTTTGCCTTCGGCGGTATCGAGAACATCGGTATTGCCGCCGGTGAGGCGAAGGACCCGCGCACCTCGATTCCCAAGGCGATTCGCACGGTGCCGTTCCGCATCCTCATCTTCTACATTCTGACCCTGTCGGTCATCATGTCCCTGTACCCCTGGTACTCGGTGACGAAGGCGAACTCGCCGTTTGTGCAGATTTTTGAGGGCCTGGGTATTCCGGCGGCTGCTTCGATTCTGAACGTGGTCATTATTACCGCTGCCATCTCTGCGCTGAACGCGGACGTGTACGGTGCCGGCCGCATGATGTACGGCCTGGCGAAGCAGAACCTGGCGCCGGCTTCCTTTGCGAAGGTTACGAAGAATGGTGCGCCCTGGATGACCACCCTCATCATGGTGCTGGTTATGGCGGTCGGCGTGATTGTGAACGTGCTCTTCGAGAACGCGTTCGAGGTGGTCGCCTCCCTGGCAACCTTCGCGACCGTATTCGTGTGGGTCATGATTCTGCTGGCGCACATTGCCTTCAAGCGTAGCGGCGCCGATACCGAGGCGCAGCCGGTGCGCCAGCCCCTGTGGCTGAGCTACCTGGCGTTGGTGTTCATGATCTTTATCGTGGTGCTCTTCGGCTGCTTCGCCGACACCCAGCTGGCGCTGGTGATGGGCGCAATCTGGTGCCTGTTCCTGCTGGGCTACTACCGCCTCATGGTGGTGCGCGCTCGCGCTGAAGCAGCAGAAGCATAGGGAGTAGAAGCGCAGACACCGAATAAACGTAGAGCCACTGAATAAACGTAGAGCCCGGTGCGAGGACTCGGCGTGAGAACCCGGTGTGAGAACCCGACTGCAAAGCCCGGCGACCGGTAGTGTGATGAGCTACCTGTCGCCGGGCTTCTGCTCACCCTTCCACGAAAGCGCCCCGGTAGCGTAGAATGGGAAGAACGCGTCTGCAGTCCGCAGCAGACGACGTGTATTACAGGGCGTAAGCCCACCACCCGGCGGCAACCGTCCGTACGGGACGTATGCGGTACTAACTCTAGGAGTTAAAAGTGGCACTGGATCCCGCTGTCAAGCAGGCAATCATCAAGGAATACGCAACCCACGAGGGCGACACCGGTTCGCCCGAGGTTCAGATTGCAGTTCTGTCTCGTCGTATCGCCGACCTGACCGAGCACCTGAAGTTCCACAAGCACGATCACCACTCCCGTCGTGGCCTGATGATCCTCGTTGGTCGTCGCCGCAACATGCTCGGCTACCTGAAGAGCGTCGACATCGAGCGTTACCGTTCGCTGATCGAGCGCCTGGGTCTGCGCCGATAAAACAGGAGCGTCTTGACGCTTTTGTGGTGATTATTCGCCTTTAGGCGGTGTGTGCGGACGTGCTGTCAGCACTACCAACCCTCCATCACGGAGGCGGGTAGCGCCAGCGCGTCCGTACTGCCGCGTTGAGGGGCGCATCTTCCGCTCGCTAGATTCCAGCGCTAGATTCCAAGACTAGAATCCAGCGCTAGATTCACAGCGAGAAACCGGTAGAAGACGCCGTCCCACCTGAAAGAAAGAACAGAAGGCCGTACCGGCACACACGCCGCGGTCCTCGGTAGCGAATTACGGAACAACACCACCCCCGCAACCTCACCGACACACGTCGAGCATACGAAAAGGCGGGGGAGAGGTGCCGTGGTTTCCTATCGAAGGCCGACTCGTGCGCCGTACGGCCTGCCAAGAAGAAAGAAGGAACCGTGGAAGGTCCCGAAATCAAGTTTGCTGAAGTCGAAATCGACAACGGCATTCACGGTAAGCGCCACGTGCGCTTTGAAACCGGCCGCCTCGCAAAGCAGGCTGCTGGCTCTGTCCTCGTCACCATCGATGACGAGACCACCCTGCTCTCCGCAACCGCAATCGGCAAGTCTCCCCGTGAGGGCTTCGACTTCTTCCCGCTGACCGTGGACGTGGAAGAGCGCATGTACGCAGGCGGCAAGATTCCCGCATCGTACTTCCGCCGCGAAGGCCGCCCCAGCACCGAGGCAATCCTGGCTGCACGCCTGATCGACCGCCCGCTGCGCCCCGCCTTCACCAAGGGCATCCGCAACGAGGTTCAGGTCGTTGTGACCGTCCTGACCTACGAGCCGGACGAAATCTACAACACCTTCGCAATCAACGCTGCATCCGCATCGACCTCCCTGTCCGGTGCGCCGTTCAACGGCCCCATCGGTGGCGTGCGCATGGCACTGATCGATGGCCAGTGGGTCTGCTTCCCCAAGTACTCCCAGCTGGAAAACGCTGTATTCGACATGGCTGTTGCAGGTCGTATCGTCACCAAGGCTGACGGTACCGAAGACGTCGCCATCATGATGGTTGAGGCAGAAGCAACCGACAACTCCTGGAAGCTCATCAAGGAAGACGGCCAGACCGCCCCCACCGAAGAGATCGTCGCTGAGGGTCTGGAAGCAGCTAAGCCCTTCATCGCAGCACTGTGCAAGGCGCAGGCTGATCTGGTGGCTCGCGCAGGCAAGCCCGCCCTGGAACTGCCCTTCTTCGGCGGCCACGGCGAGGACGTCGACGCAGCAGTTGAAGCATTCGCAGCAGACCGCCTGGCAGAGGTGTACTCCATCGCTGGCAAGCAGGAACGCGAAGCAGCAGCATCCGAGCTGCAGGAAGAGCTCATGGAAGCTCTCACCGGCGAAGGTAAGGAATTCGAAGAGCGCTCCAACGAGGTCTCCGTAGCATTCGCTGCCCTGACCAAGCACGTGGTTCGCCAGCGCATCCTCACCGAGCAGGTCCGTATTGACGGCCGCGGCCTGACCGACATCCGCCAGCTCACCGCTGAGGTTGAGATCCTGCCCCGCGTTCACGGTTCCGCTCTCTTCGAGCGCGGCGAAACCCAGATTATGGGTATCACCACCCTGAACATGCTCAAGATGGAGCAGCAGCTGGACTCCCTGCACCCGGTCAAGTCCAAGCGCTACATCCACCACTACAACTTCCCGCCGTACTCCACCGGTGAGACCGGTCGCGTGGGTTCGCCCAAGCGCCGCGAAATCGGCCACGGTGCACTCGCAGAGCGCGCAATCACCCCGGTGCTGCCCTCCCGCGAAGAGTTCCCCTACGCAATCCGTCAGGTCTCCGAGGCTCTGGGCTCCAACGGCTCGACCTCCATGGGCTCGGTCTGCGCATCGACCCTGTCCCTGCTGAACGCCGGTGTGCCGCTGCGCGCACCCGTTGCAGGTATCGCAATGGGCCTGGTCTCTGACGAGGTTGACGGCGAGACCCGCTACGCAGCCCTGACCGACATCCTCGGCGCGGAAGACGCACTGGGCGATATGGACTTCAAGGTTGCAGGTACCTCTGAGTTCGTGACCGCTATCCAGCTGGACACCAAGCTCGACGGTATCCCCGCATCCGTGCTCGCTGGCGCACTGACCCAGGCACGTGAGGCACGCCTGCACATCCTCGAGGTACTCGTCAGCGCGATTGACGCACCGGATGAGATGAGCGAGTTCGCACCGCGCATTATTTCCGTGAAGATCCCGGTTGCCAAGATCGGTGAGGTTATCGGCCCCAAGGGTAAGATGATCAACCAGATCCAGGAAGACACCGGCGCAGACATCTCCATTGAGGACGACGGCACCGTATACATCGGCGCAGCTGACGGCCCCTCCGCCGAGGCTGCCCGTGCGGCAGTGAACGCTATCGCTAACCCGCAGGTTCCCGAGGTTGGCGAACGCTACCTGGGTACCGTGGTGAAGGTTACCGACTTCGGCGCGTTCATCTCGCTGACCCCCGGTAAGGATGGCCTGCTGCACATCTCCGAGATGCGTAAGCTCAATGGCGGCAAGCGCGTTGTTGACGCTGAGGACGTTGTCTCCGTGGGCCAGAAGGTCCAGGTGGAGATCACCAAGATTGATGACCGCGGCAAGCTCTCGCTGGCACCGGTCGTTGAGGGTGGCGACGACGAGTAGTCGTAACCCCCGCTAAGTGATGAGGGGCGTTCGGCGCACCCGGTGCGGTTCATTCCCCGCCGGATGCACCGGGCGCCCCTTCGCTGTGCTTGCCCTGCATCTTTTGACGCTCACCCGCCCCACCAACTGTGGGACTGCCTATAGGTAGTGGGGCGGGAATGCTTACCTTCAGACGTACCTGTTGAAAGGTTCTTCTCCCTATGTCTATTTCCCTGCCCGTCGAGCTTGAGGCGATTGCCGAAGAGCTCAACTACGAGCACGGCCGCCTCATCTACGAAGGTGTGGGCGGTAACGAGGTGCGCCGTTCCATCCTGCCCGGTGGCGTGCGCGTGATTACCGAAAAAATGCCCGGTACCCGCGGCGTATCCATCGGGTTCTGGGTGGGAGTCGGCTCCCGCGACGAAGCCCCCGGCATGCTCGGCTCCACCCACTTCCTGGAGCACCTGCTGTTCAAGGGCACCGGCACCCGCACCGCCCTGGACATTGCATCCTCCTTCGACGCGGTAGGCGGCGAATCTAACGCCCTGACCGCTAAGGAGCACACCTGCTACTACGCGCGCGTGCTCGACGATGACGCGCCCATGGCGGTGGACGTCATCACCGACATGGTCACCAACGCCCTGCTGGACCCGGCTCACCTGGAACAGGAACGCGGCGTGATCCTCGAAGAAATCGCCATGGACCAGGACGACCCGACCGACGTTGCCTTCGAGAACTTCGTGGAGCAGCTTATGGGTGAGAACCCGCTGGGCCGCCCCATCGGCGGTACCCCGCAGGAGATTACCGAGGTGCCGCGTGACGCCGTGTGGGAGCACTACAAGCGCTACTACACCCCGGACCGCCTGGTCATTTCTGCCGCAGGTTCGCTGGAGCATAGCACCATGGTCCGCCTCGTGCTGGAGGCGCTGACCCGCTACGGCTGGAACCTGCAGGAGGGCGTGGCACCGGCACCGCGTCGCGTACGCACCGACAGCGGCATTGTTCCGCTGAGTGAGCTGCGTGAGGTGGAGAAGGGCTTCGAACAGACCAACATTGTGATGGGTTGCCCGAGCATTATCGCCGGTGACGACCGCCGCTACGCGATGAGCGTGCTGACCAGCGCATTCGGTGCGGGCATGTCCTCGCGCCTGTTCCAGGAGATTCGTGAGAAGCGAGGCCTCGCCTACAGCACGTTCGCGTTCTCCGGTGCGTACTCGGATGCCGGCTACTTCGGCATGTACGCGGGCTGCCTGCCCGCTAAGACCGAGCAGGTGCGCGAGGTTATGGGCTACGAGTTCGATAAGCTCGCCACCGCCGGTATTACCGAGGAGGAGCTGACGAAGGTCCGCGGCCAGCTGGCTGGTTCCACCGTGCTCGGTAGCGAGGACTCGGGATCGCGCATGTCCCGTCTGGGTCGCGCCGAGCTGGACTCTGGACTGTTCACGAGCACCGATGAGCTGCTGGAGAAGATTCGCGCGGTCTCCCTGGAGGAGGTTCGCGACTTGGCGGCGTACCTGGGGCAGCAGCAGATGATTACCACCATCGTGCGCTAGCCCCTGAACATCCCTAAAACACAACGCTGATAAGGCATAGAATGCCCGTTCCCACACCCCACCAAAGCGGGGGAGGGAACGGGCATTTTGTGTGCATCGGTATCTACGAAGAGATACTTCCAAGAAGTGCTTCCGAGTGTTCTGCCGCCCATGCTCTTGACGCTCAGCATGAGCGGCAGAACCGAAAAAGCTACCGCTGAGAGCTACTACTTCTGTGCCTTGGCAATAGCTTCCATCAGCACCTGGGCGTAGAGCTCCTGACCAGCAACCTCAGGGTGAACACCGTCAGAGGCCAGCAGACCACTCTGAGTCTGCAGAGCCTGGCGGATCGTAGAGTTCCAATCCGCAATGATCACACGATCAGAATGCTGAGCCGCAAACTCACGAATCTTACCGTTCGAGTAGTCAATCCAGGTCAGGTTGCGCGGGCCGTAACCGGTGACCAGCACCAGCTTAGAATCGGCGGGCATAGCCGCCAGAACCTCGTCGAGCTGACCATCCAGAATGGTCGAGTTCGCGGTCACCGACAGCACGAAGGTTTTACGAATCTGGCCGTTGGAACCCATAGACTTAATAATCGGCAGGGCCTTAGCAATGGTTCGTCCCTCAGCCGCATCGATAGATGCCTCGGGCATCTTGTCGTACAGCTCGGGGGATACCGCCACCACAATGGAGTCACCCACAATGGTCACCTGCGAGGAGTTCACCGAACCGGTTGCAGCCTTCGAATCGGAAGGGCTAGCAGAGGCAGAAGCCTTCGCATCCTTACCCGTAGCAGAAGCGCTCGGGCTTGCCGATGCGCTCGCAGCCTGCGCCTCCTGACGAGCCTTCAGGCGTTCAGCGGCGGCACGCTTGCCGTCCTCAACGGACTGCTGCGCGGTAGTCATCGCCGGAGCGGTGTGCACCGCCAGACCGGTCGAAGCGGCAGCCACCACAACAGCCAGAGCCACCGAAACCGGCAGGAACTTAGTGCGTGAAGACTGGAAAGCCGCCACCACGCGATTAGCGCTACCGCGGAAACCGTAGCGGCGAATCGGGGTCTCAACCCAGCGGTACGACATCTCCGCAATCGCGAAGGTCGCCACCAAAACGCCCACATTTACCAGCGGGGAACGGTCCGCACCCATCAGGTAGTGCATGACCACGGCGAGCGGCCAGTGCCACAGGTACAGGCCGTAGGAGCGCTCACCCACCCAGCGTAGGGGAGCGAAGTTCAGCAGGCGGCGCAGCACCTCGGAAGCGCCAGCAAGCATGTCCGGAAGCATGCCCTGAATCACGCCCAGCGCCAGCAGGGAGGCGCCGAACAGACCCCAGGGAATCGCACCGGGAGCCGACTCGGGAACCAGAATTGCGTAGGGAATCAGAGCGAACAGGGACAGCCAGCTGATCATGACGCGGGCGAAGGCAACCAGGCCGAAGGGCTGAGCCACGCGGTACAGCACGGACTGCTGCAACGGCGGGTACAGCGACCAGGGGCGCGCAAACGCCAGCAGGGCGCCGAGCAGCAGGCCGTACAGGTGAGTGTCGGTGCCGTAGTAGACGCGGCTAATGGGTGCGCCGGACATCAGAAGAGCGGTAGCAACGCTCAGTGACGCAATAATGCCCAGCACCATAACCACGCTGAAGCGACGCCACGAACGGCGCAACAGCACGCCGGCGCCAACAATGAGCAGCGGCCACACCACGTAGAACTGTTCTTCCACTGCCAGGGACCAGAAGTTTGTGAAGAGCTCCGGGGAGGTCTGCGCGAAGTAGTCATTACCGGCAAAAATGGAAATCCAGTTGGACGAGAAGGTCGCCGCACCGGCGAGCTGTCGGCCGAGGTTCACCTGAATATCGCCGCCAATGAGCAGGCTGACCGGTCCCATGACCAGAATCAGCAGGGTAATGGCGGGAAGTAGTCGGCGGGCACGGCGAATCCAGAAGTTGCCCAGGGCAATTTTGCCGGTGAGAGCACCTTCACGCAGAAGCAGGGAGGTAATCAGGAAACCGGAGATGACGAAGAAAATATCCACGCCGATCATGCCGCCGGGTAGTACGGTGGGCCAGAAATGGTACACCATCACGAGGAGCACAGCGATTGCTCGCAGACCGTCCAGACCCGGCAGAATATAACGCCGGTTAGCCTCATCTGGACGCACGGAGGAGGTAAAGAGGGACTTCATACTGTCAAAGCACTCCGTAGGATGGAAATTATAGAAATACTTCCTAATTATATGGTTGCTAACTTTAGATAGCGTATTAAACGGCTTGTATGACGGTTAGATTACTTCGCTTTTTATGCCGCTGAGGTTCCGCAGGGCATCTCACCCAGCGTGTGCGATGGCGTGCACCGCGCTCACACGGGGATAATAGAGGCTGTACGTCACAGCGTCTGCCCCATCGTCGGGGTGCTCATAAGTTACGGAGGAGAGAAGATGGCCCGCGAGGGTAACGAAAAAATCTGGAAGGTTGCGGTACTCGGTGCCGCAGGCCGTATGGGTTCTGAGGCGGTGCGCGCCGTCAACACCTCCGCAGACATGGACCTGGTGGCGGCACTGGGCCGCGGCGACGACCTGCAGGAGCTGGTCGATGCCGGTGCAGAGATTGTTATTGACCTGACCGTTCCCGATTCCAGCGAGGCGAATGTGCGCTTCGCGGTGGAGCACGGTATGCACGCGGTGGTTGGTACGACCGGTTGGACCCCCGAGCGTCTGAACTCCCTGCGCGAACTGCTGGCTGAGCACCCCGAGGTGGGTGTGCTCATCGCCCCGAACTTTGCGATTGGTTCGATTCTCGCCACCGAGTTCGCGGCGAAGGCGGCACGCTACTTCGAGTCTGTAGAGATTATCGAGATTCACCACCCAAATAAGGTGGACGCCCCCTCCGGTACCGCTGTGCACACCGCCCGTAAGGTGGCTGCCGCCCGCGCGGAGGCTGGCGTGGGTGCAAGCCCGGATGCCACCACCTCCGATCCTTTGGGCTCGCGCGGCGCCGTAATCGACGATATTCACGTACATGCGGTGCGTCTGCGCGGCATGGTGGCGCATCAGGAGATTCTGCTGGGCGATCCCGGTCAGCAGCTCGTGATTCGTCACGATTCCTTTGACCGTGCCTCCTTCATGCCCGGCGTACTGTTGGGTGTGCGTGAGGTGGCGGCGCATCCGGGTTTGAGCGTGGGCTTGGACGCCTACATGGATTTGTCGTAGGGGAGCGTTATGTCTGAACAGACTTCACCCGACGCCTCGCAGGTATCTTCCGAGGCTCGTAGCCCCTGGTGGACTTCACTGCGTCTGTGGACTATCTGTGCGTGCGTGCTGATGGTGCTGACCGTGCTGATTCTTCCGTTGCCTTTGGCGGCGCGTGCCTCTATTTTGGGTGTGCTGATTTTTAGTGCTGTCTTTGTGACGGTGGATGCTGGCGGATTCGGCAAGACCTTCGCGGCGCTGACTTGCGCGCTGCTGACCCTGTACCTGGTGCATATTGCGCAGCAGGGGTTCGTGATGCTCACCTCCGGTTCGGTGGCTGGCATTGTTCTTGGTGCGGGTATGATTCTGCTGCCGATTCTGGGTGCGTGGGCGCTGGTGCGTGAGGTGCTTTTCGGTGCTCGTATTCAGCGTATGGCTCAGGAACTGGCGGCGTCAGGCGAACTGGCGGAGGATACCCTGCCTCGCACCCCGAGCGGTAAGGTGGACCGTGAGGCGGCAGCGGTGGAGTTTGAAGGCTTCGCGGCGGCGGTTGAGCAGGACCCCGAGAACTGGAAGGCGTGGTTCAACCTGGCGTGCATGTACGATGCCGGTGGTGAACGCAAGCGTGCCCGTGCGGCGATGCGTAACGCGTGGTCGTTGCGTTCGGGCGGTCAGGCGAAGGGCATGCGTTAGGCTCTGACCCTGCGATCCCTAGTCAATGCCACATTTATTTTCGGTATGAGACTGATAACGCCGAGGCTATGTGCCCGGTTTCATAGGCTCTCGTGGAAGTACCGCGGGTTTGAAAGAGTCCGAATAGTAGAACACGCATGAAAACTTATGCGTTCTAACGGAAAAATCTGCATTTCGGGCGTACTCTGGACATATGTCTGAGAACCTTTCGAACCCCGGTACTTTTGTTGAACCCGTCTTCGGTCGCCTCCTGACCGCAATGGTGACCCCCTTCGCGAAGGACGGCTCCGTTGATGAAAAGCAGGTCGCAGACCTGGCGAACTACCTTGTGGAGAACGGTCACGATGGTCTGGTAGTCTGCGGTACCACCGGCGAATACTCCACCATGACCGATGACGAGAATGAACGCGTCTTCCAGATTGTGAAGGACACCGTCGGTTCTCGCGCGAAGATTATTGCCGGTGTTGGTTCAAACGATACGGCGCATACTATTGAGCTGGCGCACCGTGCCGAAAAGATTGGTGTGGACGGCCTGCTGGTCGTGACTCCCTACTACAACAAGCCGACTCAGCCGGGTGTCTACGCCCATTTTGCGACCGTTGCGCAGGCAACTGAGACCCCCGTCATGCTTTACGATATTCCGGGTCGTGCGGGCATCCCCATCGCACCCGAAACCTACCGTCGCCTTGCAGAAATTGATAGTATTGTAGCGGTGAAAGACGCCAAGGCAGACTTCGGTGCCGCAACCGAAGTTATGGCAACCACCGACCTGCACTACTACAGCGGCGACGACGGACTGACCCTTCCCTGGATGGCAATGGGCGCCGTCGGCCTCGTCTCGGTGACCGCACACGTGGCACCCGCACTCTTCCGTGCCCTGATTGATGCTGTCGTTGCACAGGACCTGGTGGAGGCTCAGCGTCTTCACCTGGAACTGACTCCGATTGTCCGAGCAACCATGGGCCGTGCCCCCGGTTGCGTTGCCGCCAAGGAAATTCTTTCCTGGCAGGGTGTGCTGGATGAGCCCGTCGTTCGCCTGCCGCACGTACTCTCCGAACCGGAGGTTGCCCAGGCGATGCGAGCTGACCTGCTCTCCTCGAGCATCGCTCACACCCTGAAGAACGCCTAAACTTTAACGCAGAACCTGCACAACTTATCGTGCAGAGCGCGTATATATAGAGGACTTCGGCTACCGTCACACCCCGACTTCGGGCGCATGATGTAGCCAACGGACGCGGACTCCACACCTAACACTAGGTGAGGGGTCCGCTCTGGCGTATTGCCGCGGTTTACCGCCCAATGATTCGGCCACCACTCAGACAGGGGCCCAGCTTAGGCAGAGGCACCCGCGCACTACACCCCCAATACTTTTGAATACTTTCGGTGATTTGGACGCACCGGCAGCACCCCACCTCCTCGGCATGTGAGAGCCGAACCGGCGGGAGCGCATGCGGTACGAAGCGTCGCCTACGAATCACAGACATCACAAGAAAACATAGAAGAAAGAGGAGACACACGATGAGCGTCTTTGAAGCGAATCTTCCCCTGCCTCCCCGCCTGAAGAAGGACACCCTGCGCGTGGTGCCCCTGGGCGGTCTGGGCGAAGTCGGTCGTAACATGACCGTGTACGAAATCAACGGCAAGCTGCTGATTGTTGACTGCGGCGTGCTCTTCCCCGAAGAGTCCCAGCCCGGCGTGGACCTGATTCTGCCCGACTTCAGCTACATTGTCGACCGTCTGGACGACGTGGTCGCCATGGTGCTGACCCACGGCCACGAGGACCACATCGGTGCGGTTCCTTACCTGCTGCGCCGCCGCCCCGACATCCCCCTGGTCGGCTCCGAACTGACCCTGGCGCTGGTCGAGGCGAAGCTCGCCGAGCACCGCATCAAGCCCTACACCCTCGCGGTGAAGGAACACCAGGTGGAGCGTTTCGGCCCGTTCGAGTGCGAGTTCGTTGCTGTGAACCACTCGATTCCGGACGCACTGGCTGTTTACATCCGTACCAAGGCTGGCAAGGTTCTGCACACCGGTGACTTCAAGATGGACCAGCTGCCGCTGGATGGCCGCATCACCGACCTGCGCCACTTCGCTCGCCTGGGCGAGGAGGGCGTGGACCTGTTCCTGCCGGACTCCACCAACGCTGAGGTTCCCGGCTTCACCCCGACCGAGAAGCACATCGGTCCGGTGCTGTCGAACGTATTCCGTGACGCGAGCGGCCGCATCATTGTGGCGTCCTTCTCCTCGCACGTTCACCGTGTGCAGCAGGTTCTGGACGCAGCCGCTGAGCGTGGCCGCAAGGTCGTGCTCGTGGGCCGCTCCATGGTCCGCAACATGACCATCGCTGAGAAGCTGGGCTACCTGAAGGTTCCCGCCAACGTGCTGGTGGACCTGAAGAAGGTTGACGACTACCGCCCCGACCAGATCGTGATGATGTGCACCGGTTCGCAGGGCGAGCCGATGGCGGCACTGTCGCGCATGGCGAACGGTGACCACAAGATTCAGATTGAGCCCGGCGACACCGTGGTGCTCGCCTCCTCGCTGATTCCCGGTAACGAGACCAGCGTCTTCCGCATCATCAACGCCCTCATGAAGCTGGGCGCTAACGTGGTGCACAAGGGCAACGCGAAGGTCCACGTTTCCGGTCACGCTGCCGCGGGTGAGCTGCTGTACTGCTACAACATCCTCAAGCCGAAGAATGTTATGCCGGTTCACGGCGAGGTTCGCCACCTGATTGCTAGCGGTGACCTGGCGATGGAGACCGGCGTTCCGAAGAAGAACGTGCTGCTCTGCGAGTCCGGCACCGTTGTGGACCTGCGCGATGGCGTGGCGTCCGTGGTGGGCGAGGTTCCCTGCGAGTACCTGTACGTTGACGGCCGCTCCGTCGGTGAGGTCACCGAGAGCGACCTGAAGGACCGCCGCATCCTGGGTGAAGAGGGCTTCGTGTCCATCGTGACCGTCGTGGACCGTGCAACCAAGCGCGTGGTGACCGGCCCGGATATTCACGCTCGCGGTATCGCTGAGGACGACTCGGTCTTCGACGAGATTGTTCCGAAGATTACCGCCGCTCTGGAGGATGCTCTGCACCGCGCACCCGAGAAGGTACACACCGTGCAGCAGCTGCAGCAGATTGTGCGCCGCACCATCGGTGCCTGGATTTCTCGCCGTCTGCGCCGCAAGCCCATGATTGTTCCCGTGGTTGTTGAGAACACCTCGAAGGCCGCGAAGAACTAATACTCTGCGCGAGGCTAGTCGCCTGTCATAGCGAAAAGGCGGGGTCGATACTTGGTGTCGGCCCCGCCTGCCGCGTATCTGCCGTGTATCTGCCGAATGTATGCGCGAAAGCTACGCGAAAAGCTGCGTAAGCGCGAACGCGGTAGGGGAGAAGCGCCTCATCAGTGCCCTATCAACACCTCTATAGGCACCGGGCGGGGCGCACTTTTTAGCTCACTGATAACGAAAGAATCGGTACATTAACGGGAAGGTTGATACCCTAAAAGGTATGGCTCCACGGACCACGAAGGGTCGTAACACGACCTCTACTAAAGCAAACACTAAGAAGACCACCCGCAAGCGCACCACCTCCCGAGGCGGTGCCCAGCGCGGTGCCAACGCGGCGAACCCTGTAGCGGGCGCTATCTCCTCCGTCTGGCTGAGCATCGCTCACGCTATCGGTGGGCTCTTCCGCTCCATTGGCGCGGTGCGCACCGACCTTGCGCCCGAAGACCGCCGTGACGGTGGCGCGCTCACCATCCTGCTGTTCGGCATGATTAGCGCCGGAGTGGAGTGGTACAACTGGCGTGCCCACACCTCCCTCGGTTTGTTGCGCGCGCCCCTGGACGCCTGGCACACCATGCTGGGTGGTATTTTCGGTCAGGGCGCCCTGTTGATTCCGGTGTTCTGCCTCATCATGGCGTGGTGTGTTTTCCGTGGGCCCGACCTGATTAAACGTAATAACCGCGTGGCGGTGGGGTCCTTCATCATGCTGATGGCGGCATCCCTGTTCTTTGCACGCCATGCGGGTCACCCGACGTTCGCGGATGGTTTTGACGCCGTCTGGGCTGGTGGTGGCGTGGCTGGTGTGCTGCTGGGCACCCCCATTGTGCGTTTGAGCGGGGGTATTGCGTTCGTTGAGATTCTGATTCACCTGCTACTGGGTATTGCCGGTCTGATGGTTCTGACGAACACTCCGATTCGTCAGGTGGTGCCGCGTACCCTGCACCTGGTCGGTTTGGCTTTGGGTGAGAAGCCTAACGGCACGACTCGAACCTCCGCGAAGGATAGCCCTTCGGATGCGACTCAGACCGTGGATCTGAACGCTGAGGAGCACGACCGTAGCTACCTGTACGAGGATGAGAAGCCGGCGCGTACGGCTCCGAAGTCTGGCGGCCTGTTCTCTCGTCTGCGCGGTTGGTTGGGCATTGCTCCCGCTGCCTCGACCGATTCTTCCCTGGACGAGTACGCCGGTGATGAAGCATTCGTGAGTGCCGTGGTGGATGAGACTCACCCGGAGACCACGCAGATGCCGGTACAGCCGGCGGACTCTGCACAGGATTCTGCGCAGGGATCCGCTCAGCAGACGCGCCCGGCGGCTAAGCCGAACCGTCTGTCCCGTCTGCCCGGTCGCCTCAACCAGGCACCGGCCGCGCAGGGTACGTCCGCCCAGGGTACTTCTGCACAGAACGGTGCTTATTCGAGCAGCCCTGACCTCTTCGACGTTGAGGCGTCGGATGCACCCGCAGCCCGCCTGGATCAGGTGCAGCGTGCCGCCGTGGCGAACGGCCGCGTGAACCGTATTCCTGGCGAGGAGCCTCTCTTTGACGTTGAGGCATATGACGGCTTCGGTGCTTCTGAGGAAGCTGCACCGCAGACGAAACCGCACCAGGTGGTGAACCTTGCGCAGTCTGCTACCTCGGCTTCCGCATCCCAGGCTCCTGCAGCATCCGCGGCACAGCCTCCGATTCCGACCCGCATGCACTCGCCCGGCGCGCACTCGAAGAACGCGGCTCCCGCGGCTTCGCGAGCGCCCGAGGCTGGCGCATCCCGCCCGCTGCAGAACAATACTCAGGTGGCGACCACCGAGCAGGCACGCGGTGAGCAGGTTGTGCAGTCCTCCCGCGGCGCGTACGTGCTGCCTTCTGAGGAGATGCTGGTTTCTGGCCCGCCCGCTAAGGAATCCTCCGAGGTCAACGAGCACGTGGTTGAGGCTCTGACGAACGTGCTGGAGCAGTTCAAGGTGGATGCGCAGGTCACCGGCTTCTCGCGTGGCCCGACCGTGACCCGTTACGAGATTGAGCTGGGTCCCGCCACGAAGGTGGAGCGTGTGACGGCGCTGAGCAAGAACATTGCGTACGCTGTGGCGAGCCCGGATGTTCGTATTCTGTCCCCGATTCCGGGTAAGTCCGCAATCGGTATTGAGATTCCGAATACGGACCGTGAGACCGTTGCCCTGGGTGATGTGCTGCGTTCCCCGCAGGCTCACGCGAACCAGCACCCGATGGTCATGGGTGTGGGTAAGGACGTTGAAGGCGGCTTCGTGCTGGCGAACCTCGCGAAGATGCCGCATATGCTGGTCGCTGGTGCGACCGGTGCCGGTAAGTCTTCGTTCGTGAACTCGATGATCACCTCGATTCTGATGCGTGCAACTCCCGACCAGGTGCGCCTGGTGATGGTTGACCCGAAGCGTGTGGAGCTGACCGCCTATGAGGGTATTCCGCACCTGATTACGCCCATCATTACGAACCCGAAGAAGGCTGCTGAGGCTCTTCAGTGGGTAGTTCGTGAGATGGACGCCCGTTACGACGACCTCGCCCACTACGGCTACAAGCACGTGGACGATTTCAACAAGGCGGTGCGTGAGGGTAAGGTTCAGCCCGATCCCGGTAGCAAGCGCACGGTGCACGAGTACCCGTACCTGCTGGTGATTGTTGACGAGCTCGCCGACCTGATGATGGTCGCTCCGCGTGACGTGGAAGAGGCGATTGTTCGTATTACGCAGCTGGCGCGTGCGGCGGGTATTCACCTGGTGCTGGCGACCCAGCGTCCGTCGGTGGATGTGGTGACCGGTCTGATTAAGGCGAACGTTCCGTCTCGTATGGCGTTTGCGACCTCCTCGGTCACTGACTCTCGCGTGGTGCTGGATCAGCCCGGCGCTGAGAAGCTGATCGGTCAGGGTGACGCGCTCTTCCTGCCGATGGGTGCCTCGAAGCCGATGCGTGTTCAGGGTGCGTGGGTGTCTGAATCTGAGATTCACGCCGTGGTTGAGCACGTGAAGAAGCAGGCGCCGACCATCTACCGTGAGGACGTGATGGTCTCTGCCGCGAAGAAGCAGATTGATGAGGAAATCGGCGATGACCTCGATGATCTGCTACAGGCGGCGGAGATTGTGATTACGACCCAGTTCGGTTCGACCTCGATGTTGCAACGTAAGCTGCGCATGGGCTTCGCGAAGGCTGGCCGCATCATGGACCTGCTGGAGTCGCAGGGCGTGGTGGGCCCCTCGGAGGGCTCGAAGGCACGTGAGGTGCTCATCCGCCCGGATGACCTGCAGGCGACCCTGGCGCGTATTCGCGGTGAGGAGCCTCCGGCTGCCGACCCGTACGCGAACGCGGTGGACCCGGGCGAGGCGGTCACCGACTATTTCGATGAGCCCGATGATGATGGCTCGGAGGACGCCTGGCAGCTGACCGGCCGTTAGCCTTTCAGCGCCCTATCCATTCGGCTGAGTCCACTCGGCTGGGTGAACTCGCGACATACACCCCGTATCGTCCCCGTGATGTCTGCTACGGCACACGTATAATGGACGGTACGGGGTGTTTGCGTACCCCCGATACGATTAGGTGTCGGTGCGTATGCGGTCTCTCACCGTCGAAAGCCATCTACCCGTAAGGAGCCGATATGAGTGAAGCTCGCAATTCCGCACCCGCCGGTGCGGTCAGCACAGCGAAGCCTTCGAACTGGAACGTGCCGAATGTGTTGACGGTTCTGCGTATTATTGCGGTTCCTTTCTTCATCGTTGCCCTAGTCGCGGGCGGTACCTTTGGTGCCGCTGATCCGACGCACCGCTGGCTCGCGTGGATTATTTTCATTCTTGCCATGCTCACGGACTGGGCGGACGGCTACTTGGCGCGCTCGCGTAATCTGATTACGAGCTTCGGTAAGATTGCTGACCCGATTGCCGATAAGTTCCTCACCGGCGCGGCGTTTATTGTGCTGTCGGCGCTGGGCGAGCTGTGGTGGTGGGTCACGATTGTGATTCTGCTACGTGAGTGGGGCATTACGATCATGCGCCTGTTCGTCATTAAGTACGGTGTGATGGCCGCTAGTAAGGGCGGCAAGATTAAGACCGTGCTGCAGACGGTGGCGCTGGTGCTGATGCTTCTGCCGCTGGGGCAGCTGGGTATCGGTTGGCTGATTCCGGGTTGGGTTCTGATGGGCGCGGTCACCGCGATTACCGTGTGGACCGGTCTGGTGTATGTGCGTGATGCGTATATTTTGCGTCGTAACTGGTTGCAGGCTCAGGCCTCCCAGGGCGGCGGTAACTAGAGGCGAGGGGAGTGGCGTGTGCTGCTCCCCTTCGCTGTACCTGCGGTGCGGTGTGTACCGCGTAAGGTTCGGGCGGCGGTGCGCCGCTGAAAGGAGAGAATGATGGTTCCCCTCGTACTTGAAGATGCTCTGTCCGCTGGGCTTTCCTCCGCTGAGGTTTTCTCCGGTACCCCGGAGGCGGCGGCGCTGTTGCTGCGTGATGCGGTGCAGTTGCGCGCCGCCCAGGAAGGCCCGGTGCAGGTGGCGACGGCTGAGTCGCTGACCGGCGGGGATGTTGGCGGTGCGATTTGTACGGTGCCGGGCGCATCCGCGTATTACCGCGGCGGCGTGATTTCCTATGCCTACGAGGTGAAGGCTCAGGTGCTGGACGTAGACGCTCAGCTGTTGGCGCGTGAGGGTGCGGTGCATCCTGCGGTGGCGGTGCAGATGGCGGTCGGTGCGGCGCGTGTGTGCGGTGCCGATTATGCGGTGTCGACCACGGGTGTTGCCGGTCCTGACCCTGCGGATGGTCAGCCGGTGGGTACGGTCTATATTGGTGTGTGTTCCCCGTCCGGTTCTGAGGTGTTTGAGCGGCACTATTCGGGGGACCGGGCGCAGATTCGTGCGGCGGCGAGCGCGGATGCGATTGCCCTGCTGGCGCGTGCGGTGCGCGGCGGTGCCGGTGGGGTTCTGGAGAACGAGCAGGCGTAGCGTGCTGGGCTAGACTGTGCTGTGCTGTGCTGTGCGGCGCCTGGAACGGCTGTGTAGTCGTCTGTGCAGCGCCTACCTGAGAAAAAATTTTACGGTTCAAATATATTCACAGGGTTCTTTCAGCTCCGAGGGAATAAAGGCATAGGTTCGTCTGTTTGAATAGATACAAGCCGTAAGAAAAAGACAAAAATGGCGGGGCTCCTAGCTCACGCTCCAAAAATCAGTTAGGCTTAACTATGTACAGTCCCGCGCGTCGGGAATACCTACTCAGGAAAGTGATATAGAAGCTCATGGCTAAGCAGCGCGTATCGATTAATGGCATTACTAAGTGGAAGGAAATCGAGGAGACCCCCCGACAGGCCGCCCCGGTCGTTGAGGAAGCTAAGGTTGTTCCCCTGCGACAGGCAATCGGTGAGGTCCTTCGCGACGTTCGCCAGCGTCAGGGTCGCACCCTACGCGAGGTTTCCCAGCGTGCCCGTGTTTCCCTCGGTTACCTGAGCGAAGTTGAGCGCGGTCAGAAGGAAGCTTCCTCCGAACTGCTGGCATGGATTTGCCAGGCTCTGGACATTCCGATGTCCCAGATGCTGCGTGAGGTTGCCGACCGTATGGCGGTTCTCGAGGGCGTTCAGATCCCGGATACTGTTCCGGCTGAGATGTCTGAGCAGTACAAGAGCGATTACTACATTCTCTCGAAGTAATGCGAGGCGGCACATGCCGCACTAAACGTGAAGCGATGCCGTGCATCCCCGTAAGGTGGGTGTGCGGCATCGCTTATTCTCGGTTTATTACCGAGCGATGTGACGAATTATGAAGCAAACTAGCGGTGAAGCGGAAGGAGCGCTTGTGAAGCTGAGCGAATTTTGGGCGTGCATGGAGTATGAGTTCGGTGCCGGGTATGCTCCGGTACTTGCGCGGGACCTGGTGCTGGGCTCGCTGGGTCATGTGACCGCTGCGGAGGCGCTGGACCAGGGCGTTAACCCGAGGGATGTGTGGCTGGCGATCTGTGATGAGCAGGAGATTCCGCAGGAGCGCCGCCTGGGTCCGGATAAGGAACCGCTGCGCTAGGTAGTGAGCCTGGCGTGTTCTAGCGTATGGGCGGTGCCCACCGTCTGTTCCCTAGCGTTTGTTCGAGTGCTGGCGCCTGTGCGGGAGGTATTTTCGAATAATTAGCCGAGAATCCGGGGTTTTTCGAAAATATATGCCGAAACCCTATCCGATTTATTCGAAACCGGGTCGTAATTTTGTTCGACTCATGCTAGACTTTTCCACATCAGGAATTTTTCGGAAAAATCTTCAAAGTTTTCCACAGATTTTAAAAAATGGCCTTATCCTGTCAGGCTGTGACCCTAGAGTAGTCTCAGAAGGAACCGGTAGGCCAAAACCTTCAAGGTCTCGATTACGAGTCCCACCGATTCCGAAGAAACATTACTCCCGTCAACCACTGACAACACAAAGAACGAGGTACTACCGTGGCTAAGAACACCAAGTCTCAGAGCGTAGCTCGCGTTCCCGAAGAGGGTCGCGCCAAGGCACTTGAAGCCGTGATGGCACAGATCGACAAGAACTACGGCAAGGGTGCAGTCATGCGCCTGGGTGATAAGGAAATCACCAAGACCGAGGTTATCTCCACCGGCGCTATCGCTCTGGATGCCGCTCTGGGTATTGGTGGTCTGCCCCGCGGCCGCGTCATCGAGATTTACGGTCCCGAGTCCTCCGGTAAGACCACCGTTGCACTGCACGCTGTAGCGAACGTTCAGAAGGCAGGCGGCGTGGCAGCGTTCATCGACGCCGAGCACGCGCTGGACCCGATTTACGCGGCTAAGCTGGGCGTGGACATCGACCAGCTGCTGGTCTCTCAGCCCGACACCGGCGAGCAGGCACTGGAAATCATGGACATGCTGGTTGGTTCCGGTGCCGTTGATATCGTGGTTGTCGACTCCGTTGCAGCACTGGTACCCCGCGCCGAAATTGAAGGCGACATGGGTGACTCCCACGTGGGTCTGCAGGCTCGCCTCATGAGCCAGGCTCTGCGTAAGATTACCGGTCGCCTCTCCGCAACCGGCACCACCGCAATCTTCATCAACCAGCTGCGTGAGAAGATTGGTGTCTTCTTCGGCTCTCCCGAAACCACCACCGGTGGTAAGGCGCTGAAGTTCTACGCTTCGGTCCGTATCGACATCCGCCGCATTGAGACCCTCAAGGACGGCGCTAACCCGATCGGTAACCGCACCCGCGCCAAGATTGTGAAGAACAAGATGGCTCCGCCCTTCAAGCAGGCTGAGTTCGACATCCTCTACGGTGAGGGTATCTCCGTTGAGGGTGGCATCCTGGACCTGGCGGTGGAGAACGACATCGTCAAGAAGTCCGGCGCATGGTTCACCTACGACGGTGAGCAGCTGGGCCAGGGCCGCGAGAACGTTCGTAAGCTGCTCAAGGACAACCCCGAGCTCACCGAGGAACTGCAGTACAAGGTTCTGGTGAAGCTGGGCATCATTGAGGAAGAAGCTGACGAGCAGGCAGCTGCTGAGTCTGAGGGTAACGACCCGCTGGACGAGCTGGCTGAGGAGTTCTAAACCGGCCCGCGTAGCTTCTTGCTAACGCCACGACTGATTGCCGTGTGCTGTGCATTCCGCACGGTGCACGGCAATCTGTCGTTAACGGGAGCGCTTTATATGGAGCGCCAGCGGGTGCCGGGACAGCGCCTCGTTACAATGGGGGAGCGCCGTATAACCCGGTGCACGGGTCATCAAGCGAGCCAACACAGGGGAGAGGAGGAACTGAACATGACGGAACAGAACGCTCATAAAGAGCGTGAGCAAAACAGCGCGCGTGACGACGACGCCGGTTTTGCGGCGCTGGATGCGACCGAACCCCACTTCGGTCCCTCAACTATGCAGGGGTCAGCCTTCCATGACCCTGCATTCCATGACTCGACTTTCTCTGCGTCTGTTTCCTTTGAAGCTACTGGTTCGTTTGAATCTACCGCCCCGCCGGTTGAGGTAGGCGGCTTCGAGGCGCTCAATTTTGAGGCACCTGCCGCCCTGGCGGAGCCCACCCTCACCTGGGAGGCGCCGCAGGCTACTGTTCCCGCTGTTGAAGAGCCCCCGTATGAGGATGAGCCCCCATACCCTGATGAGCCGCCCTATGAGGGTGAACCTCCCTATCCGGCAGAGCCTTTGTACCCTGAAGCAGAGTACCCTGAAGCAGAGTACGCGGGGGAGTATTGGGTACCCTCGGACGAAGCGGCACCCGCAGAAGCGATAGCGGAGCAGCGTGGGGGCCAAGAAACCGCACCCCAAAAATCCAAGCCGAAAGCGTGGCAGGCTGAAAAGCCCGCGCCTCAGAAGAAGTCAGCGCCTAAGAAGAAGTCAGTGGCCACAGAAAACGCACCCAAAAAGTGGGTGCGGAACAGGGCCGCGGATTCTGTAGTCGCTGAGGAGTTCCCGGACTGGCACCCCGCCGCGCACGGCTTTGTTGAAGAAAGCATTGCCCGCGATAACGGCGGCGACTACGCCGGTGAGTTCCGCGTACCCGAGCTACCCCTGCAGGCTGTGCCCGCCAGTTCTGAAGGTGGCAGCTCTGAGGAAGACGGCGAATCCCCGCGCCGCAGCCTGCTCGTTGACCCGAACCTGCCCGCCGTCTCCATTGACGAAGCGCCCGCTCGTGCGTTCACCCCCGGCGGTGCCGAGCCGCGCCCCATGGCGGCTGGGCGTATGAGTCGAGCCGGTGCCGCATCCATCGGATCGGGGCTCACCGCCGAAGAAAAGGAAGAGATCGAGAGGCAAGCAGCTCAGCGGGATAAGCAGAAGAAACGCAAGTCTTCGCGTGCCTCCAAGAACACCGACTACAAGCGCGGATTCCGTCGCATGAGCGCGGCGCAGCAAGAGAAAATGCGGAGCCGCTCGCCCTACGCGCCCGCCTTCGGGGCTCGAAATGACGACGAGGAAACCCGCAAGAGTCCTGCAGGCCGCGGCTCGGGGAGCCGCCTATTCAGGGAGGGAAGTAGCTTGAACGAAGAACTCACCCCCGCCGAAGAAGCGCTTATCCGCGGTATTGCCGAGGAGGAGGCGCAGGGCGTCGGTACCGGAAAGCGCCGCGCCGCTTCGGCTGGATCGCCAAAGGACGGTTCTCGAGCACGCGGCTCCCAACCGGGCGGCTCTCAGGTGGGACATGCTTCCTCGCGGTCGGAAAGCAACGTGCCTTCCTGGAAACAGAAGGTGTGTGCCGCCCGAGCCGCGGAAGAAACAGACCCCTACACGCGTGCTAAAACCATCGTGTACAACCAGCTGGCGTACTCTGCAAAAACCCGAGGTCAGCTGCGGAAGAAGCTGCAGGCAGAAGGCTTCGAGGCGGAGCTCATTGAGCCGCTGCTCGATAAATTTGAGGCGGCAAAACTCATTGACGACGCCGAATACGCCCAAACGTTTGTGGCGCAGAAGAGCCGCACCAAGAAGCTCTCCCGCGCCGCGCTACGCCGTGAGCTCGCTGAGCGCGGGGTGCGCGGCGAGGAAGCGGAGAACGCCCTGGCCCAGCGCACCGACGAGCAGGAACGTGAGGACGCCGCCGAGCTGGTGTGCAAGAAGCTGCGCCCCGGCATGGATCTGAGCGACCGCGCCGAGAAGGATAGGGTCACCCGTCGCCTGCTGGGGATGCTCGCGCGCCGCGGGTACTCCTCTTCGGTGTCGATGTCGGTGATTCGTGAGGAGCTTGCCGCCTACGGTGAGGAGGACGAGCTCTGGTAGAGGGCGAATAAAGACGGTCCGCACGCACAGATAGACCCATGCTGGGGTGACCATAAAATAGGCACAACAAAGGGTGAGCCCGCTACAGACATACTCTGTGGCGGGCTCACCCTTACGTTTTTGAGATTTATAAAATACCTTGTCGAAGGCCATATCCGCTGGTTACTCGACCGCTCCCAGACGGTCCGCGAACTCGGCGAGGGTTGCATCCTGAGAACCAGCGATTTCCAGCAGCAGGCGCATCAGTTGCGCACCCTCACGGCGAATACGAGGCAACAAGCCGGCACGCGCCGAAGAAGAGTACAGCTCCAACAGGGCGCACACGGTCACCGCCGTGCACACCGCCAAATCCTCCGCCAGGTGCTCATCCAGCGGGGCGTCCTCGAACAGTGCAGAGTACAGCGCCGGCAGCGCCTTCTTACGGTCCACCCGGTAGCGCGGGTACTCCGGCGAGGAGGGGAAGCCCAACATCGCCTCAACGAAGGGGAAGCCGCGGTGGTGCAGGCAGGTGCCCTCCGCATCGACCATGCGTACCTGCGCGCCGTCTGCCGAACCGATCAGCACGTTCTGCGGCGAAAAATCACCCGAAGAGAGCATATATACCCTGCCGCGGTTGAGCTTGAACTGCTCGGGTACCGGCGGGCGCTTGGTAAAGAAAGGCTGCAGAACGCGGCGGAAACGGAAGGACAGCTCCTCAACGGCGGCGGGAAGAACGGGCGCGTCCCCATGCGCGGCAGAGCTGGAAGCTGGGCTGTCAGCATCGTGCTCGGGGGCGCGCGCCTCATCAGTCACACCGTACAGCTTCTTCAAACCGCGCTCGGCCAACCCCGGCGAGGCAATAGCGCCCGGGAACTGTGCCTTGCGGTCAGCACGCGCCAGGTTCAGGCGGTAATCCTCCACCGCCTCGCCCATAATGCCGCTGGCGGCAAGGGAACGATACGCCTCAATGTAGTAGTTCAGCGCGTCCAGCGCCTGCTGTTCGGTGCCCTCCAGTAGGGCGTGGGCGACCGAATACTGCTCGCCCTCAACGGTTCCGGCGCTCACATCTTCCAGCGCCAGCACGCGCAGCTCAGGATCCGCGCCGTAGAGCTGCGGGAACAAATCCGGAACCTGCCGGTTCAGCGCCTCCAAACCGTAGCGCTCACGCAGGTACCCGAAACCGCCGGCGTTCACCGTCGAATCCTTACGGCGGTAACGCTTCACAATAATCGAGGTCGGCAAAGACTGTGCAGATTCGAAAGACTGGGCAGACTCGGCGGCAGGCTCATACGCCACACGCACCACAACGGAACGCATGCCGGTGCCCAGAATCTGCACGCGCTCAACCGCGCGACCAGCCACCTGTTCCAAAGAATGCGCCCAGCTGAGCAGCTGCATCAGGGTCTGACGCATCGAGGCAGAATCAGCGCTCGCCTGAGGCGGCACGGGGGAGTAGGCGGCAATCGCCTCCTCAATGAGGGTGTTCAGACGCTCCCCGTCAGGGGTGGGGGCGGAAGAATCGTTCGGTGACAGAGCCGGAAAGTTGCTACTAAGGGAAACCTGCATAGAGCCATTATCCCCCATCGGATACCCTATAGGGCATGACTTCGACCCTCAGCGATTCCGCCCAGACCCCCGAAACCAGCCCCCGCACCTACGAAGTGCGCACTTTCGGCTGCCAGATGAACGTGCACGACTCCGAACGAATGTCCGGCCTGCTGGAGGCTAGCGGCTACGTTCGCGCTGAGGAAGGCACCCAGCCCGACCTGGTGGTTTTCAACACCTGCGCGGTCCGCGAAAACGCTTCCAACCGCCTGTACGGCAACCTCGGCCAGCTGGCACCGGTCAAGCGCGCCCACAAGGGTATGCAGATCGCCGTGGGCGGCTGCCTGGCGCAGAAGGACCAGGACGCCATCATTGAGAAGGCGCCCTGGGTTGACGTCGTGTTCGGTACCCACAACATTGGTGCCCTCCCCACCCTGCTGGAGCGTGCCCGCCACAACCACGAGGCGCAGGCAGAACTGCTCGAATCCCTCGAAGTTTTCCCCTCCACCCTGCCGACTAAGCGCGACCACGTGTACTCCGGCTGGGTGTCTATCTCCGTGGGCTGTAACAACACCTGCACCTTCTGCATTGTGCCGTCTCTGCGCGGTAAGGAGAAAGACCGCCGCCCCGGCGACATTCTCGCTGAGGTTCAGGCGCTGGTCGATGACGGCGCTATCGAGGTGACCCTGCTGGGCCAGAACGTGAACTCCTACGGTGTGGAGTTCGGCGACCGCCAGGCATTCTCCAAGCTGCTGCGTGCCTGCGGCGAGATTGAGGGCCTGGAGCGTGTACGCTTCACCTCCCCGCACCCGGCAATGTTCACCGATGACGTGATTGACGCGATGGCGGAGACCCCGAACGTCATGCCCGTACTGCACATGCCGCTGCAGTCCGGCTCCGATAAGGTGCTCAAGGATATGCGCCGCTCCTACCGTTCCAAGAAGTTCCTGAACATTCTGGACAAGGTGCGCGAGCGCATCCCGAACGCCGTGATTACCACCGACATCATTGTGGGCTTCCCCGGCGAGACTGAAGAGGACTTCCAGGACACCCTGAAGGTTGTGGAGCAGGCTCGTTTCTCCTCCGCGTTCACCTTCCAGTATTCGATCCGCCCCGGCACCCCGGCGGCGACCATGGAGAACCAGATCCCGAAGGAGGTCGTGCAGGAACGCTACGAGCGTCTGATTGCCCTGCAGGACCGCATCGCCGGTGAAGAGAACCGCAAGCAGCTCGGCAAGACCGTTGAGCTGATGGTCGTTGCGGAGGCCGGTCGTAAGGCTGACCAGACTCACCGCCTCTCGGGCCGCGGCCCGGACCAGCGCCTCGTGCACTTCTCCGTGCCCGAGGGCTGCGAGACTCCCCGCCCCGGCGACATGGTCACCGTGCCGATTACCGAGGCTGGTTCCTTCCACCTGATTTCTGACCCGACCGCCGAGCAGTACCACCTGCGCCGCACCCGCGCCGGCGACGCGTGGGACCGCTCCCAGGCTGATTCCTGCGGTACCGGCACCACCCAGGTGCCCGGTGCGCCGGTGGGTCTGGGCATGCCGACCATCGGTCTGCGCCCCTAAAACCTAGATTCGAATCATGCGCCCTGTTCTTCGGGCCCTCATCCTCACCGCGAGTGGGGGTGAGGGAACCGGTAGAATGGGGCGCATGACTATCTCCGAAACTCTGCCCGTTATCGCTATTGTGGGCCCGACCGGCACCGGTAAGAGCGCGCTCGCCATTGAGCTGGCTCTGCGCCTGAACGGTGAGTGCATTAACGCTGATTCTATGCAGTTCTACCATGGCATGGATATTGGTACCGCGAAGGTTACTGCGGAGGAGATGCGCGGCGTTCCGCACCACCTGCTGGACATTATGGATGTGCGGGATGAGGCGTCCGTGGCGGAGTTTCAGGAGCGTAGCCGTGAGCTGATTGAGCAGATTCGTGGCCGTGGCCGCTACCCGATTCTGGTGGGTGGTTCCGGCCTGTATGTGCGTGCCGCCCTGGATAAGTTGGAGTTCCCCGGCACGGATGCGCGGGTGCGCGAGCGCCTGGAGGAGCAGGCACGTACCGAGGGTATTGGTGTTTTGCATGCCCGCCTGGCGGAGGTCGACCCGGAGTCGGCTGCGCGTGTGAAGGATGAGCGCCGCATCATTCGCGCCCTGGAGGTGTTCGAGGTGACGGGTCGCCCGTTCTCGGCGTTCATGCCGGTGCGCGAGTACGTGACCGAGAGTATTCAGATTGGTCTGGATATGGATCGTGCCCTGCTGCACGAGCGTCTGCACCGCCGCGTGGAGCTGATGCACGAGCGCGGCCTGCTGGACGAGGTGCGCACCCTGAACGAGCAGGGTTTGCAGGAGGGTAAGACCGCCTCCCGCGCGATTGGTTACGCGCAGTTTGCTCGCGTACTTGAAGATGAAGACTATAGCGTGGAGCAGGCGATTGAGGATACGACCATTGCGACCCGCCAGTTTGCGCGCCGCCAGCTGACCTGGTTCCGTGCGGACCCGCGTGTGCACTGGCTGGATGCGCTCTCACCCACCCTTGCCGATGAGGCGGAAGCCATCATCTGCGAAAGCACCCGATAAGCCACAATAACGAGCCGTCGCCGAACCGATACCTCGTCGAGTCGGTCGGCGCGGTAAAATCATAAACGGACAGGTCACCAACCTTAAGGACAGCATATGAGCGAGAACCCTTCCACCTGGGGCGAGCTGGCAGGCCTGACCCTCACCAAGGGTCACGGCACCGGTAACGACTTCATCTTTCTGACGGACGAGAACGCAGAAATTGCTCTCACCCCCGAGCTGGTAGCCCGCGCCTGCGACCGACACTTCGGCATTGGTGCGGACGGCTTCATTCGTGCTACCCGCAGCACCGCCTCCCGCGCGGGCCAGAAGCTGCTCGAGGAGCACCCGGACGCTGTCTGGTTCATGGACTACCGCAACGGTGACGGCTCTATCGCTGAAATGTGCGGCAACGGTGTGCGCGCGTTCGTGGAGTACCTGCGCACTGAGGGCCTGATTGAGCTTGAGGTGGGCGAGACCGTCAAGATTGGTACCCGTGCCGGCGTGAAGACTGTGGCGCGTACCGAAGAGGGCTACGCGATTGATATGGGTCCGTGGAGCTTCATTCACGGTGAGGCTGCCCGCGAGGGTGGCGAGGACTGCCTGGTGTCTGCTCGCGGCCTGAAGACTCCGCGTGCTGGCCTGTCCATTTCGATGGGTAACCCGCACACCGTGGTGATGCTCGGCTCTGACGGTAAGCTGGACGGCCTGGACCTGCACAGCCT
Source organism: Rothia sp. HMSC069C04 (assembly GCF_001812895.1). Taxonomy (NCBI): domain Bacteria; kingdom Bacillati; phylum Actinomycetota; class Actinomycetes; order Micrococcales; family Micrococcaceae; genus Rothia; species Rothia sp. HMSC069C04. The sequence goes on along the minus strand of NZ_KV810742.1, from coordinate 28,553 downwards.
GCCTCAGGTGAGCCCCGCCCCGGTCAACGGTACGAACGTTGAGTTTGTGGTGCCGGTCGACCTGGACGTTGAGAGCGGCGCGCATGTGGGCGCTATCCGTATGCGCGTGCACGAACGTGGCGTGGGCGAGACTCTGTCCTGCGGTACCGGCGCGTGTGCGGCTGCTGCTGCGACCCGTTTCTGGGGCGGCGAGGAAGCACCGGATGAGTGGCTGGTGCATGTGCCCGGCGGTACCCTCGCGGTGACTTTCGTGCTGGGCCCGGATGACCTGGAGCATGTTGTTCTGGCTGGTCCGGCGCAGATGGTTGCAACCGTCGTGCTGCGATAACGTGCTGTTTTAGAACAGAGATTTTATAGAGAAAAGCGGCTGGTGTTTTCTGATAACACATTCAGAAAACACCCGCCGCTTTTACGTTTTTAGCAATGAGCGCCAGAGGAATCAGCGCCAGGGGCTTTAGTCCTCGTAGCGGTGCACCTGCAGAATACGGAAGCCCTTCGAAGTCGTATAGCGCGACACCTCAAACTCGCCGGGGTGCAGCTCCTCAAGCTGCGCGTCCATCCACTTCTGTAGTGAATCGGAGCCCAGGTTCTTCTGAACCACCAGGTAGGCGTCACCGCCGGGCGCCAGACGCGGCAGCCAGGTCAGCAGGATCTCGTGCAGAACCTCCTTGCCCACGCGAATCGGCGGGTTCGACCAGATGGTGTCAAAACGCAGTTCGGGGTCAACCGATTCGGGGGTTCCCACGGTGACGTTGGACAGGCCGAGAGCGGCGGCGTTGCGTTCGGTCAGGCTAATGGAGCGGGAGTTCACGTCCACCGCGTGCACCTGCGCCTGCGGTGCGAGCATCGCCAAAGTCAGGGTGATGGGGCCCCAACCGCAGCCGATGTCGAGCATGCGTTCGCCCTGCGGGTCGGGTGCTTCCTGCAGCAAAATAGCGGTGCCCTTATCAATGCCGGAGGGGCTGAAAATGCCGTTGGCTGTAGTGACAGTGACCTTGCGACCGGCAAGCTCCACCTGCACGGGGCGGGGCTTGAACTCGGTCTCGGGGGTTTCAGAGAAATAATGCTGCTCGCTCATGCTATCCAGTGTACCGGTAGGGCAAGAACCCGCCGCACACGGGCAGAGTATGCGCGGGTGGGGCAATAGCTTGCACGCCCTGAGCGCACAGGCGACCGAACCCCCTACCCGATGCGGGCAACGGCGGTAGAATTAGAATCGTATGAATTCTAAGAACACCCCCGTATCTGATACCGAAAAGCTGCCCAGCGATGAGCAGCTGCGCCGCACCGTAGACCGCGTTCTGGGCCGATCCCAGGCCGCCGCCTCCGTCACTACTTATGACGCCGCCGGTACTGCGCATCACAGTGATAACTCCTCCAGCACCCACGGTAACAATAGCCGCCGCGTGCTGGATACTCGCGCGCGCGAAATTTCTGACGTTCAGCGCGAGCACTCCGAATATGACGGTGATCAGGAAGATCTCGCTGAGCGCCGCGCCCTGCGCCGTACCGCGAACCTCTCAACCGAACTTGAAGACGTCACCGAGGTCGAGTACCGCCAGCTGCGCTTGGAGCGCGTGGTGCTGGCTGGTCTGTGGACTGAAGGCACCGTAGAGGACGCAGAGAACTCCCTGCGTGAGCTCGCGGCACTGGCTGAAACCGCAGGTTCCGAGGTTCTGGACGGCCTGGTTCAGCGCCGCCTCAAGCCGGACCCCGGCACCTTCCTCGGCTCCGGTAAGGCACTGGAACTCAAGGACATTGTGGAGGCGACCGGCGCCGACACCGTCATTGTCGACTCTGAACTGGCTCCCTCTCAGCGTCGCGCCCTCGAAGACATTGTGAAGGTCAAGGTTATTGACCGCACCGCCCTGATTCTCGATATTTTCGCTCAGCACGCTAAGTCCCGCGAGGGTAAGGCGCAGGTTGAGCTGGCTCAGCTGGAGTACATGCTGCCGCGTCTGCGTGGTTGGGGTGCGTCCCTGTCCCGTCAGGCGGGTGGCCGTGCCGCAGCCGGTGAGGGTATCGGTTCGCGTGGTCCCGGTGAAACCAAGATTGAGATGGACCGCCGCCGCCTGCGCGCTCGCATGGCGAAGCTTAAGCGTGAGATTGCTGCGATGGCGCCGGCGCGTGAGACGAAGCGTCTGAACCGTCGCCGTAACCGCGTGCCTTCGGTGGCTATCGCCGGGTACACGAACGCGGGTAAGTCCTCCCTGCTGAACCGTCTGACCGACGCCGGCGTGCTCGTGGAGAACGCCCTGTTTGCGACCCTGGACCCGACCGTCCGTAAGGCGCAGACCCCGGACGGTATCGGCTACACCCTCTCTGACACGGTGGGTTTCGTGCGTTCGCTGCCGACCCAGCTGGTGGAGGCGTTCCGCTCCACCCTGGAAGAGGTCGCTGACGCTGACGTCATCCTGCACGTGGTGGATGCTTCGCACCCGGACCCGGAGGGGCAGATTCGTGCTGTCCGCGAGGTCATCGCGGAGGTTGACGCCCGCCATATCCCCGAGATCATTGTGCTGAATAAGGCGGATGCCGCCGACCCGTTCGTACTGGAGCGTATGCGCCAGCGCGAGCCGGAGCACGTGATTGTTTCGGCGCGTACCGGTGAGGGTATTGAGGAGCTGAAGCAGAAGATTGCGGACACCATTCCGCGCCCCTCCATTGAGGTGAAGCTGCTGATTCCGTACTCGCACGGTGAGATTATTTCGCGCCTGCACGAGTGGGACGCCGAAATTAAGAGCACCGATTTCGTATCGGACGGCACCTTCGTGGTGGCTCTGGTCCGTGAGGATGTCGCCTCCGAACTGTCCGAGTATGTGCTGGAGGGCGACCTGCTGGAGGTCCTGGAAGAGGAACTTGCGGAGGCACACGCCCTCACTGAGGCGACCGCATCTGACTCCGAGCAGCCCTCTAACTCTGAGGCTCTCTAAGGGCGGATGAGCGTGACCGAGAGCATCAACGCGCCCAAAAACACCCCGGGAACTGGGCCCGGACCGGGGACCGACGGCACCCGATTCACCGGACAGGAGCTTGAGACCCTGCCCGGTGCGAAGGATGCCCTGACCCTGCTGGATGAGGTGGTTGCCGCCACTGGCGGTCAGAATCGTGCCGGTCAGCGCACCATGGTGGCGCATGTGGCGCAGGCTCTTGAACTGCAGCGTCACCTGCTGGTCCAGGCGGGTACCGGTACCGGTAAGTCCCTGGGCTACCTGGTTCCTGCCCTGGCGCGGGTGGGGGAGTCGGACCAGCCGATTGTGGTTGCGACGGCGACTCTTGCCCTGCAGGCGCAGATCGTGAACCGCGATATTCCGCGTCTTCTACAAGCGCTGGAGCCGCGCCCGGAGTCGCAGGCGCAGGTGGCTCTGCTCAAGGGCCGCAATAACTACCTCTGCCTGCACAAGCTGGAGGGCGGCTACCCGGAAGACGAGCCGGATGCTCTCTTCGACATGCCTTCTTCGACCTCGCGCGTGGGTGAGGAAGTAGTGCGCCTGCGCGAGTGGGCCGACCGCACGGAGACCGGCGACCGTGACGAGCTGAAGCCCGGCGTCTCTGACCGCGCCTGGGCTCAGGTATCGGTCAGCGCCGCCGAGTGTCTGGGCCGCCGCTGCCCGCTGGTGGAAGAGTGCTTTAGCGAGATGGCGCGTAGCCGTGCCGCTGAGGCTGATATCGTCATCACGAACCACGCCCTGCTGGCGATTAACGCTTTCGAGGGCATGAAGGTTCTGCCCGAACATGAGACGGTCATTATTGATGAGGCTCATGAGCTGGTGGACCGCGTGACAGGTGCCGTGTCTGGTTCTTTGACGGTTGCGATGGTTCACCGTGCGGCGCGTAGCGTGAAGAAGCATTCGAAGGCTGATTCCGGCGCACTGGAAATGGCAGCCGGCACCCTGGAGACCGCTTTCGAGGGTCTTGCCGAGGGCCTTCTGAAGGGCCTGGACGGTCGCCTTTTGACCGCTATTTCTGCGGTAAATGATGCCGCCCGCACCGCCCTGTCCGATACCAAACCGGACGGTCAGGACGTTGACGCCGGCCTGCAGATGGCGCGCTCGCGTGTCTCTGAGGTGCACGATATGAGCAGCCGCATTCTGGAGGCTTCGGGCGAGCAGGACGTTCTGTGGATTTCTCGTCAGGGCGGTTGGGAGAACGGCCGCTACGTGGCTGCTTCCGATACCGACCCGGCGACCCTGAATATCGCTCCGTTGAGCGTTGGCCTGCAGTTGCGTGACGGCCTGTTCGCTGACCGCACCGTGATTTTGACGAGTGCGACCCTGACGGTGGGTGACTCTTTTGATGTTGCAACCGCTGCCCTGGGACTGCAAGGGGAGGGTGCGCCGCGCTGGACGAGTATCGATGTGGGTTCACCTTTCGACTACCGCAAGCAGGGCATCATGTACGTTGCCGGAGATTTGAAGCCTCCGGGATTTGGTGTGCACGAGGGTCAGCTGGAGCGTCTGCGTGAGCTGTGCGAGGCATCGGAGGGCGGCGCCCTGGGTCTGTTCTCCTCAAAGCGTGCCGCTGAGCGTGCCGCCGAGTACATGCGTGAGCATAGCGACCTGAACATTCTTCTGCAGGGTGAGTCTTCGCTCAAGGCTCTGGTGGAGGAGTTCAGCGAGGACGTTGACTCATGCCTGTTTGGAACGATGAGCCTATGGCAGGGCGTGGACGTTCCCGGTGACTCGTGCCGCCTGGTGGTGATGGACCGCATTCCGTTCCCCCGCCCGGACGACCCGATTGCGCAGGCTCGTACGGAGGCGGTGAACCGTCACCACGGTAACGGCTTTATGGCGGTTTCGGCTCACCATGCGGCGATTCGTATGGCGCAGGGTGCGGGCCGTCTGATCCGTTCGGTGTCTGACCGCGGCGTGGTGGCTGTGCTGGATTCTCGCGTGGCGACTAAACGCTACGGCGGTTTCTTGATGAAGGCGATGCCGCCGATGTGGTCAACGCAAAATAAGGCCGCGGTGACCGGCGCGCTGGCTCGTCTTTCGGCGAGTATTGAGCGTTAGCTCGGGCGAGATCCATTCCTTGCCGCGCCGCCGCCCCGTTTTGGGCATATAAATTTAGACATATAGAAATCACCCCGGTGATACGTGAACGTTTACGTATCACCGGGGTGATTTCTATAGAGAGCTAAAAGCCTCGTAGCTATGTCTTTTAGAGGCTGTGTTGTTTAAAACAGCTTCTTTGAGATGCTGTGGCTGTTTAGAGCCCGCGTCTTTCAGAGACTGCATCTTCTAGAGGCTGTGGTTTTCTAGAGACTACGCAGCACGGAGACGACCTTACCCATGACGGTTGCGCGGTCACCCATAATCGGCTCGTAGTTGGAGTTGCGCGGCATGAGCCAGGTGTGGCCGTCAACCTGACGGAACACCTTTACGGTTGCTTCATCGTCGAGCAGAGCAGCAACGATATCGCCGTTGTCTGCGGTGTGCTGCTCGCGGACAACCACCCAGTCGCCGTCGCAGATTGCGGCGTCAATCATGGAATCGCCCTTGACCTTGAGCATGAAAAGCTTGCCGTTACCGACCAGCTGGCGGGGCAGGGCAAGCACATCCTCCACGGACTGCTCGGCGGTAATGGGGCCGCCCGCTGCAATTCGTCCAACCAGGGGAACGGGTACGAGGTCCTCATCGCCGACTTCGAAGTTCGGCAGCTCGGGCAGGGAAGAGGAAGCGCTACCGTGGATGCCGACGCCGTTCTCATCCAGCACCTCAATGGCGCGGGGGAGCTTGGGGTCGCGGCGAATGTAGCCCATGGTCTCGAGACGGCCGAGCTGGTGAGTGACCGAAGACAGGGACGCAAGACCCACCATGTCACCAATCTGGCGCATGGACGGCGGGTAACCCTTTTGTTCAATCTCGGTGCGGATCGCGTCAAGAATCTTCTGCTGGCGCGCGGTCAGCGCCGGACGGGGTGCTGTTGCCATTTCTTTTCCTTCGGTCTGTGCCCCGATTTCTGTATTCCGGTCTCTGCAGTCTGTTTGAGACACAGTCCGGTCGGGGCACGGATGGGTGCTTCACACGTTTTCCGATGGTGTCCTGAAAATTTTTTGGTTCTGCTGAAATTGGTCTTATCTCGTCAGGGGGTGGAGGAATTCTATCCGTGCCGGAGCGATACGCGGGCAACGAGTATGCGCCTCCGCCCTATAAAACTCAGTCAGCAGCACCTGCATTTAGATACAGAACCAAGCTGTAACGGGTACAGAAACCTGCTGTGAGTAGGACTCATCAGGAGCGTGTGGAACGTCTCTTGACACCAGTGTAGAACACTACACCGAAAAACTCAAACAAATATTCTAGATTTTTTCTTCGAAACTCGAAGAAATTTTTAGTACATCTCTGCTAGACTTTAGAACAAGAGTTCGTATATACTCTTGAATCTCTCCTGAAATTCAGGATTTACGGGTGAATGTTCGAAAAATATTCGAAGATTCGACCCGGAGTCTTCCAGGAGGGGCGAGTGAAGGAGTGTTCGAATGTATTCGAATCCTCTGCCTCTCTCTTCGCACGATCTACCCCGGATGCTCTAGGGAGCATCCGGCGAAGAGAGAGCGCAGGGGATGGGGTGTTGGGGCGACCCAGCGCAACCCGGTGCATCCGGCGCTCTGACCTAACTAGAGAATAGCTACCCAATAGTTATCGCCTAACAATCACCACTCCATAGTTATCACTCAACTAGGACCTCCGAGCGGGTATCGCTCGGCATTGCTAGACCCGCGAGGTAACCCCGGGGCGAGCTAAGAGAAAGGAACCACAATGACTACTGCAACACCTCTTGCTTCTCGTGACACTTCTGCACACCTTCCGGCAGGTTTGGTGGTACTTCACCCCGCCCGCACTGCGTCCGCCAGCACCGTGCAGGGGCGTTCTCGTGTGCCTGCGTCTTCGCAGTCTGTTCGCTCTTCTCGTGCGGCTCATGCGCCCCGTCCCGCGCAGGTGGCCCAGCCTACCCACGTTCCCGCTGTTTCTGCACCTGCTGTTTCTGCCCAAGCGCCCGCGTCGGTTCGCTCCGTAGCTTCTGAGGCGCAGGCTGCTTCTGCCGCACAGGCGCCTAGCGTGAAGAGTGCTCTTCTGGCTAAGGGAGGCGAGCTTCTGCGTGCGGTTCCCGCTTCGATTCGTCGTTTTGGCACTCCGCGCGGTTTCCTGAAGGGCCTGCCTCTGCTGACCCTGGCGGCGCTGATTGTGCTCGGTGCTATTAGCTTCTTTGGCCCGGCGGCTTCTGCTTCTGTGGAGAACGCTTCGGTGACTCGAACCGTCGTTGTGGTCAAGCATGGCGAGACCCTGTGGGATATTGCTCAGGCGGTGGATCCGCAGGGTGACACCCGTGATACTGTGGTTCGTATTATGGAGTTGAACTCGTTGACCAGCACCTCTGTTGATGCCGGTCAGCGTCTGGAAATTCCTCAGACTCAGCGCTAAGCATGGACACGTACGTGGTTGGCTTCTGCATGAGGTTGATGTCTTGACTCCGAACCCGCTATCTCTCAAGCTGAGCGCTTGAGTCGAATTCTTGAGCCTATGAAATAGGAGCGCACCGATGCCTGTTCCCGCTGAACCCACACCCGCTGCAACCACACCCGTCGAAACTGAATCTGTACAGACCACTCAGCCCGCTCGTCCTGTGGTTGCCGTTTTGGGGGAACCCGGAACTCGTGGTCCTCTGGTGAAGCTTCTTCAGGATGCGGGGGCGGACGTTATCGTGACCGCTGTGCCCGAGCAGCTGCGTGAGGCTGACGGCATGGTGGTGACCGGCGGTGTGAGCTCTCTCGAGGCGTACGAAGACCTGAAAGCTAAGGACGCTGAGCGCGTGATTGGTCGCCGTGTTGCTGGCGGTCGTCCGGTGCTGGTTGCCGGTGCGGCGTTGAGCTGCCTCTTCGACTCGGTGACGGTGGAGCATCCGCAGATGGGGCAGGTTCAGGTGCAGTGCATGGGGGAGTGGCCCGGTGAGAGCGTGGAGCTTTCTGCCCGAGACCTGGCGCCCGGTGCTTCTGCCCTGCGTTCTTCCTCCGATAGTACGTTGCTCAAGGATCTTGAGGGTGAGGCTCACTTCAAATCTGAGCACGGCGTTTTTGAGTGGGCTTTTGATCAGAGCATTGAATATATTGCCCCTCCGGCGGTGACTTGGACTGTCACCGAGCCCGCCTATATCGCGGCGGTTGAGAACGGTCCACTGACGGCGGTGCAGTTCTGCCCGGTAGGTTCTGGCGAGCTGGGGGCGGAGTTTATGCGCCGCTGGGTTGCGTCCCTGGCGGCGACCGGTCGCCTGTCTCCTGGCGACTCCGCTACTGCTGCGGGAGGTAACTAATGTCTGTGCCCGTTCTTGAACTTCTGCCCGCCGTTGATATTTCTGAAGGCTACGCGGTGCGCCCGGTGGGCGGCACCCTGTCCGGTGGTGAGCAACGCCTCGACCCTGTTGAGGCGGCTCTGACCTGGGTGAAGGCGGGTGCCCGCTGGATTCACCTGGTTGACCTTGACCTGGCGTTTGGTCGCGGCACGAATACCGAGGTTCTGGCTGAGGTGGTTGCCGCAGTCCGTGCCGAGAACACCCGAACGGGCTCCGCTCCGGTTCGTGTTCAGGTCAGTGGCGGTGTGCGTAATGCTGAGAGTCTGGAGCGCGCCCTGAGCCTGAATCCGGACCGCGTGAACGTGACTAGTGCGGCTCTGGCGGATTCTTCCTGGCTTGAAGGCACTCTGGCTCATTATGCCGATTCTGATCTTCTGGCTCTTGGCCTCGATGCCCGTTATAACCCCGAGCGGGGCTGGGTGACGGTGGCTCGCGGTACCGATTGGTCGGGGCCTGATTTGGCGGAGGCGCTGGCGTGGCTGGAGAGCGCGGGTGTGCGCCGCTATATCGTCACGGATGTGAGTAAGGACGGTTCTCTGGCGGGCCCGGGTGCGGAGCTGCTGGATGAGGTGCTGGCTCAGACTGCCTGTCGGGTGGTGGCGTCCGGTGGTGTGGCGTCGCTGGCTGATCTTGTGAAGCTGCGTTCTATGGTGCCTTATGGTTTGGAGGGCGTGGTGCTTGGCAAGGCGCTGTATGTGGGTAACTTTAGTTTTGAACAGGCTCTTGAGGTCGCTGGCTCCCGCTAAAGCTACCGCTCTGCTTTAGCCCGCGTAGATTTCTTATCCGCATAGGTTTTATATATGACGAAGCCCCGTCTTCCTCAATACGAGGGATGCGGGGCTTCGTGATGGCATACACCAGATATGGCTTAGTAGGCCTGCTGGTTTAGCGCACGTCCTGGCTTAGTACACCAGTTGGTTTAGTACACCGGGCCGGTGAGCTTTTCGCCGGGGCCCTTGCCGGGCTCGTCCGGGAAGGGGGATGCTTCGCGGAAGGCGAGCTGCAGGGTGCGCAGGCCGTCGCGCAGGGGTGCTGCGTGCTGGGAGCCGATTTCGGGTGCAGCGGCGGTGACGAGGCCTGCCAGTGCGGTGATAAGCTTGCGTGCTTCGTCGAGGTCCTTGAGGTCGTCGGCGTTTTCCTCTGCTGCCAGGCCGCACTTGACGGCTGCGGCGCTCATCATGTGGATGGCTGCGGAGCTGATGACTTCGATGGCGGGTACGTCTGCGATGTCACGCAGCTGTTCGTTGACGGCTTCGACCTGCTCTTCGGTGAGTTCGGTGTGGCCGTGTACGGGGGTTTCTTCTTCCGCGGTGAAGCGGAAACTCGTGTTTTCAGTGCTCATAGTCCTAGAATCTCATATTTCGTTTGTTTCGGTAAATGCGTCCTTAAGAGTGGATGCTTCTGTGGGCTTTCTGCAGGAATCCCCGCAATTTTTATGGTGTTTTACGTCTAATTCCTTGCGTCTGTCGGGGATTCTGCGGTATCGTTGTAGGCAGTTTGCAAGTGGAGCATGCCTCCCACCCGGTTGACCGCCGCAAGCGTTAGCTTGCGAGTTTTGAGGTGAACGGGTTTGTCCGCCGCTTTCGGCGTACGCTGGTTTGTGCCTCCGCTTGTGTAACTGCGGGGGCTTTTTTAGTGCCCGCAACGGATAATATTCACGGGGAAACCCACAGAGCACAGGAGCTAGTCATTAGCGAACCACGCATTAACGATCGTATCCGCGTTCCCGAGGTCCGTCTTGTCGGTCCCGGTGGCGAGCAGGTAGGCGTTGTCCCTCTGAAGGACGCTCTGCGTCTGGCTGAGGACGCCGAACTCGACCTGGTCGAGGTTGCCCCGAACGCGAAGCCGCCCGTGTGCAAGCTCATGGATTACGGTAAGTACAAGTACGAAGCCGCAATCAAGGCTCGTGAATCCCGCAAGAAGCAGGCTAATGCCGTTCTGAAGGAGATCCGTTTCCGCCTGAAGATTGATACCCACGACTACGAAACCAAGGTTGGACACGCTCGTCGTTTCCTTTCCGGTGGTGACAAGGTCAAGGCAATGATTCAGTTCCGTGGTCGTGAGCAGCAGCGCCCCGAGATGGGTGTGCGTCTGCTGGAGCGTCTGGCGGCTGAACTGGCTGAGGTGAGCACTGTTGAGTCTCGCCCCCGTCAGGATGGCCGCAACATGGTGATGGTTCTGGCTCCGCTTCGCGGTAAGGCAGAGGCTCGCCGTGAGCAGGGCGCCGGCGGTCGCAAGGGTCGCGAGCGTATTGACACGACCAAGGCGAAGCCCGTAACTAATTCTTTGGCAGACGCTATGCCTGCCGAGTTGAAGGCACAGGCTTCCGCCGAGTAGGGAACCGGGTCGTCACTTTAGGATGGGCACGCGCCTCCACCGTTGGGTGGGTGTTGCGGGTTCACCCGGTGCCGGTTCCGAGGCACCTCGTCAGGGGTGCCTCACGTTTGGTCCTTGGGGCTGATGCGTGTATCGCTCAACCCCACTAAGCTACCCCGCTGTTGTGGCGGGGGATGAATGTAAGGAGAACGGCAGCTATGCCGAAGCAGAAGACCCACTCTGGTGCTAAGAAGCGCTTCAAGCTCACCGGTAGCGGCAAGGTTAAGCGCCAGCAGGCGAACCGTCGCCACTACCTGGAGCACAAGTCCTCTCGTCTGACCCGTCGTCTGGCTTCTGACCAGATCGTTACCGGCGGCCAGGCAAAGGTTGTCAAGAAGATGCTGGGTAAGTAAGCAACGCTTACTCTCTGCACCTGGCGCACCGATAGTGGTGCGCACTGATTAAAGACTCGCTCCTGTTCAGCGTGATATGTGAGCTGTTCAGGACATAAGACGAAGGAGACACACGTGGCACGTGTGAAGCGCGCGGTTAACGCGCACAAGAAGCGCCGTACTATTCTCGATCGTGCATCCGGCTACCGCGGTCAGCGTTCTCGCCTGTACCGTAAGGCTAAGGAGCAGGTCACTCACTCGCTGGTTTACAGCTACGACCACCGTCGTAAGAAGAAGGGTGACTTCCGTCGCCTGTGGATTCAGCGTATTAACGCTGCTTCCCGCGCACAGGGCCTGACCTACAACCGCTTCATCCAGGGCCTGAAGGCTGCTGGTGTTGAGGTTGACCGCCGTATGCTGGCTGAGCTGGCTGTTAACGAGCCCGCTGCCTTCAACGCACTGGTTGAGATTGCTAAGAACAACCTGCCCGAGGACACCTCGGCTCCCAAGGCTTAATTAGCCTAGGTTGTGTTCTTACCTCGAAGATCTAGGTTCGGGGTAGGATGCTTAAGCGTCGTGAGCGGCCGTCTGCACTTTTGAGTGTGGGCGGCCGCTTTCTGCGTATCTGGGGGGGCGCTGGTGACTGTTCTGCGTTTTTTGGGTGTGCCTTTGCCTGTACCCTTTAAGAGTGAACTTTTTTGAACGTATTAGTACCCCCGTTGTGATGTCCAATCCGCAGGCAGATCGTGTGCGCGATATTGCGAAGCTGCGTACCCGCCCTGCCCGTACGAAGAAGGGCCAGTTCCTGGTGGAAGGTCCGCAGGCTGTGCGTGAGGCGTTGAAGGCGCATCTGAAGAAGCCGATTCTGGATGCTGTTTACGTTACGGAGGCGGCTTTTGACCGTCAAGAGGATATTGCCGAGCTGCTGGAGCAGGTGTACGGCACTCCCCCCCCGGAGGAGGGCCGCCGCGTCTTTATGCGTGTGGTGACCGATGAGGTGCTGGAGGCGATGGCTGATTCGGTGAGCCCGCAGGGTATTATTGCGGTTTCCTTTATGGTGGATGCGTCGTTCTCGCTGCTGTGGGGTGAGGGCGCGTTGAACCCGAAGTTGATTGCTGTGCTGTCTCGTGTGCAGGATCCGGGTAATGCGGGCACTATTCTTCGTGTGGCTGATGCGGCCGGTGCTGACTTGGTGATTACGACTAAGGGCTCGGTGGATTTGTATAACCCGAAGACGGTGCGTTCTACGGCGGGTTCGCTGTTCCATGTGCCGATTATTCAGGGCGTGCAGCTGGAGGATTTTGCGGAGGATGTGAAGTCTCAGGGTACTGCTGTGCTGGCTGCTGACGGCTACGGCGTGGTGAATCTGCAGGAGCTGAGTGAGTACACTGCGGCTCGTCGTGCCGGTGTGGAGGCGAATGCCCCCTCCGGCGTGAAGGGTAATTTTGATCTTTCTAAGCCGACGATGTGGCTTTTCGGTAATGAGGCGCAGGGCTTGAACGCTGAAGAGAAGGGTGCCGCTACGATGCGCGTGGCTGTTCCTGTCTATGGTTCGGCTGAGTCTTTGAATGTGGGTACGGCTGCTGCTGTGTGCCTGTATGCTTCGGCGATGGCTCAGCGCGGCGTTTCTCGCTAGGTTTTGGGCGGTTCACGGCTGTGGTACAGCGGTGGGCCGCTTTAGCATCATGGGTTTTAGAGTTTTAGTTTAGGGCTGAGAAAGGGAAATTATGTCTGCTCCTTCTGGTCATTCGGGTTCGGGCGCGATTATTGCCGCGCTGGGTGCGAACCTGGGTATTGCGGTGCTGAAGTTTTTGGCTTTTGCGCTGACTCGTTCTTCGTCGATGTTGGCGGAGGCTATTCATTCGGTGGCTGACTCGGGTAATCAGCTTCTGCTTCTTCTGGGCGGTCGCGCTTCGCAGAAGCAGGCTGATGAGGAACATCCGTTTGGTTATGGCCGTAACCGCTATATTTACGCGTTTATTGTTTCGATTATTATCTTTGCCCTGGGTGGCTTGTTCGCCCTGTATGAGGGTTATGAGAAGCTGCATGACCCGCACGGTATTACTGAGTGGCAGTGGGTTCCGGTGGCTGTTCTGGTGGGTTCGATCCTGCTGGAGGGTAATTCGTTCCGCGTGGCGGTGAAGGAGTCGCGTGAGCTGAAGGGCAAGCAGAGCTGGATGCGTTTCTTGCGTACTTCGAAGAACCCGGAGCTTCCGGTGCTTCTGCTGGAGGATGCGGGTGCGTTGCTGGGTCTGATTTTCGCGCTTTTTGGCGTGGGTATGACTCTGTTGACCGGTAATGGTCTGTGGGATGCGTTCGGCACCCTGGCTATTGGTGTGCTGCTGGTCTTTATTGCTGTGTTCCTTGCGGTGGAGATGAAGTCGCTGATTTTGGGTGAGGCTGCTTCGCCGGAGGATTTGGCGAAGATTCGTGCGGCGATTGAGGATGGCGATAGCGAGCGCATTATCCACATTAAGACTGTGCACCTGGGTCCTGAGGAGATTCTGGTGGCGGCAAAGATTCGTATTCATGATGCTGACACTGGTCGTGCGGTAGCTGATGAGATTGACGCGGCTGAGGTTCGTATTCGCGAGGCTGTTCCTGCGGCACGCATCATTTATTTGGAGCCGGATATTTTCCGGGCTTAGTTCTAGGAGATTTTTGTTATGACCGTTGAGATGATCGTTGATGGTTTGCTAAAGATTTTCGTTGGCCTGATCATTCTTTTGGTGTACCTGCGTCTGACTCACCGTTCTCAGGCGGGGCACCAGACCCCGATTGATACCATCGGTAACTTTGTCATCGGTGGTGTGTTCGGTGGCGTGTTGTACAGCAAGCAGATTAGCCTGTTCTACTTTGTCATCTACATGGTGTTTACGCTGTGCATGATTCAGCTGCTGAACGTGGCGACCACGAAGATTCGTTTTCTGCATATGGCGGTGCGTGAGCAGCGCGTGCCGGTCATTACGGATGGTGATATCGATATTAAGAGCTTCCAGCAGGCAGATGTGGTTCTTGATCCGATGCGCCTGATTGCTGACCTTCGTGCGCAGGGTATTTACGACCTGGAAGACATTGAGTTCGCTCAGATTGAGCCGAATGGTGTGCTGAGTGTGATTCGTAAGGGCGACGGTGTGCCGAACTTTGCTCTGATTGTGAAGGGTACCTTGGTCACTCGCGATATCGCGGATGCGCACAAGACCGAGGATTGGGTGTACCTGCAGTTGCGTGCGGCTGAGGTCGAACTTGAGGATGTCTTCCTCATGGAGTTCAAGAACGGTAACCGCCTGCTCATTCTGCTCAATGACGGCACTAATATTCGCCGTGAGGTGGCAGAAGCCTCGAACATGAACGATACGGAAGAAGAGTGGCAGGAAGGCGTGGAGGACGCTCCCGAGCCTAAGGACGCTGAGGGTGCGCATCCGACTAAGGGCTCTGAAGCGTAGAACTACAGCGTAAATCTAAAGCGTAGAAGAAGGTAGAGAAAGATGAGTGATATGTTGCTCTCGTTTGAGGTTCAGGTGGTTGGCGCCGCCGTGGTTGATTCTTTGGAGGCTCCGACCCGCATGCTGGTGGCTCAGCGTTCTGAGCCGCAGACTGTTGCTGGCATGTGGGAGTTCCCGGGCGGTAAGGTCGAGCCGGGGGAGAGTTGCGAGCAGGCGCTGGTGCGTGAGCTGAAGGAGGAGCTGGGCGTGCAGGCCCGTCTGGGTGCTGAGGTGCCCGGTGCGTACCCGCAGGGCTGGCGTCTGAGTGAGCGTCTGGCGATGCGCGTGTTCTTCGCGGAGATTCTTTCGGGTACTCCGGATACTCTGGAGGATCACAGCGCTCTGCAGTGGATGCCGCTGCCGAAGTCTAAAGATGACGCGCAGGCGTATGATGACCTGCTGGGTTTGCCGTGGATTCCGGCGGATTTGCCGATTGTTGTGGCTCTTCTTCAGCAGCTGCAGGATGCAGGTGTTGGCGAGGCATAATCCTAATGCTGTAGCGCTAAGACCCTGTATTAGTTCTCTGCGTTAGTTCGTTGCGAGGCTAAGTCACCGTTATGTGACACGTTCGCGGCGGTAACAGGATAAATTTTCTCTATCTTTTTCGACACTGTTTGAAGGCGGGATTTCCTGTGGGGAGTCCCGCCTTTATTCATATTTTGAGGGTGAGTTATGCGCCAGGTGATCCTGACTTGCGTGTTTGTTGGGGAGGGGATTTTGTCATATATGGGTTCGACACGGATACATACTTTGGAAACCAATCGGTAGGCGGGTAGTATTGAGGGAGAAATCACATACGTATTGGGAGACAATGATGACTGCTCAACCCCCGTTTGATCCGGGTGCCTACCGCTCCGACGCGGTTCCCTCGGACACTCAAGCTATTTATATTCAGGAAGGCGGCGCTGAGCCGCGCGGAATTCTGTTCCACTCGCCGACCAAGCACCCGAAGATTCTGCGTCTGCAGGAGATTATGATTGTCTCCGCACTGCTCTGCTTGATCCACGGTGTTATTTCCGCGTTCGCACCGGATAACCTGTCCCCTCTGAAGGGTTTGCCGGAGGTCGGCGTTGCAGGCGGTATCGGCCTGCTGGTTGTTTCTGCGGTTGTGTACATCTGGGTCTACTTCACGATTCAGAAGGGCAGGCGTCTGGGCCTGACTGTTGGTCTGATTTTTGCGATTCTGGGTGCGTTCGTGGCGATTTTGTCTCTGATTGGTAATGTCATTGACGCTCAGCGCTACGGCTTCGTGCCTCTGTACGCGGCATGGTTCATTGCGAACGTGCTGTGGATTCGTGCTTCTTTTGACCCGGCTGTGAAGCAGGCTCTGAAGTAGAAGTACCCTCTTCAACCCTGTTGTTGAAAAGATATACTCTAGAACGCCCGGATGGACTATCCGGGCGTTCTGCTGTTTGCGCTTGCCTCTCTGGTCTAAAATAGATAGGATATGCGCCCGTCGCCTTCCCCCTGTTCCGCACCCTGTGCGGGTAGCCGGGGGAGAGCAGATGGTGCTGCCTAAGGTGTATAACGAGCCAGCCGGTATAGTGCCGGTGGTATGCAGAGAAGAGTGACAATGACCGATTCCGTGCAGGAACACGAGGGTCTTAACGGCCCGGCTCAGGTTCTCGCCCGCATTGCGCAGGTTCTGGAGGAGAACCCCGAGAACGGTTTGGACGCTATCCGTGAGGCTTTTGAGGCTGAGCGTGAGCGCGCCCGCCAGGAGATTCGCGAGAAGGCTAAGGACTTTGACAGCCTCAAGGAGGTGCGCCTGAGCTTCTTCGGTGAGAAGGGCATCATGAGCATCGCGAACCGTCAGATGCGTGATCTTCAGAACCAGCACAAGGGCCCGGTGGGTAAGCTGATGGGTCAGGCTCGTGCGGCTCTGACTGAGGCTATTGAGGCTCGTACCGCTGAGCTGGAGGCTGAGCGTGAGGCTCGCATCCTGGCTGAGGAGGCTGTGGATGTTTCGGCTGCGTCGCCTCGCCGTTCTCTGGGTGGCCGCCACCCGATTGCTCTGATGCAGGAGCGCCTGACCGATATTTTCGTTGGTATGGGTTGGGAAGTTGCTGACGGCCCGGAGCTGGAGTCTGAGTGGTACAACTTTGACGCTCTGAACATTAAGCCGGATCACCCGGCACGCGAAATGCAGGACACTTTCTACGTTGAGCCGAAGAACGCTCACCTGCTGCTGCGCACCCACACGTCGCCGGTGCAGATGCGCTCGCTGCTTTCTCGCGAGTTGCCGCTGTACATTGTGTGCCCCGGCCAGGTGTACCGCACCGATGAGCTGGACGCGACCCATACTCCGGTCTTCCACCAGATTGAGGGCCTTGCGGTGGATAAGGGCCTGACCATGGCTGATCTGAAGGGCACCCTGGAGTACATGGCACGCGCCATGTTCGGTGAGGACGCTAAGATTCGCCTGCGCCCGAACTTCTTCCCGTTCACTGAGCCTTCCGCTGAGCTGGATTTGTGGCACCCGAACGCTAAGGGCGGCCCGCAGTGGATTGAGTGGGGCGGTTGCGGCATGGTGAACCCCAACGTTTTGCGTGCTGCGGGTATTGATCCTGAGGAGTACTCGGGCTTCGCTTTCGGTATGGGTATTGAACGTACCCTCATGTTCCGTAACAACGTCGCTGACATGCATGACATGGTTGAAGGCGACATCCGTTTCTCTGAGCAGTTCGGGATGGAGATCTAAATTATGCGTGTACCCCTGTCATGGCTGCGCGAGTTCGTGCCTGTAGCTGAGGATGCTTCGGCTGAAGATTTGATGGCAACCCTGGTGAAGGTTGGCCTGGAAGAAGAAGACGTTCACCGCCCCTCTGATGAGCTGTCCGGACCAATTGTGGTTGGCCAGGTGCTCTCTATGGAGCCGGAGACTCACTCTAACGGCAAGACCGTGAACTGGTGCCAGGTGCGTGTGGTTCCGGAGGGCCAGGAGCAGACTCTGACCGGTAAGGGCATTGAGCCTTCCGGCGTTCAGGGCATTATTTGTGGTGCCCACAATTTCAAGCCCGGCGACAAGGTTGTTGTGACCCTGCCCGGCGCTGTTCTGCCCGGTGGTTTCGCGATTACTGCCCGTAAGACTTACGGTCACAAGTCGGCTGGCATGATTGCTTCGACTCGTGAGCTGGGTATTGGCGATGATCACGGCGGCATCCTGGTGCTTTCGACCCTGGGCCTGGACCCGGAGCTTGGCACCGATGCGATGGAGCTGCTGGGCCTGTACGATCAGGCTGCCGAGGTGAACGTGACTCCGGACCGCGGTTACGCGTTCTCTCTGCGCGGTATCGCTCGCGAGTGGTGCCACGCTACCGGTTCTTCCTTTGAGGATTTTGTGCTGGCGTACGGCGAGCGCGCCCCGGAGGCGAACGAGTCCGGTCACCCGGTTTCTCTGCGTGATGACGCCCCGATTCACGGTAACCCGGGCTGCACTCGTTTCGTGATGCGTGAGGTTTCGGGCGTGAAGGCGGATGCGCCGGTTCCGACCTGGATGTCTTCGCGTCTGCGTCTGGCGGGTGTGCGCTCGCTGTCGCTGCCGGTGGATATTTCGAACTACGTGATGCTGGAGACCGGTCAGCCGCTGCACTTCTACGACGCTGACAAGGTTCAGGGCGAGATTGTGGTGCGCCGCGCCGCTGCTGGCGAGAAGCTGGTGACCCTGGATGGTGTGGAGCGTACTCTGCACCCCGAGGACATCGTTATCGCTGATGATTCGGGCGTGATTGGTCTTGCCGGTGTGATGGGCGGCGCCTCCACTGAGGTGACCGATTCGACCACCCGCATTCTGGTTGAGGCTGCTCGTTTTGACGAGGTGTCGGTGGCTCGTACTGCTCGCCGTCACAAGCTGATTTCTGAGGCGTCGAAGCGTTTCGAGCGTGGCGTGGATCCGCAGATTCAGGCTGCGGCTGCTCAGCGTGCGGTTGAGCTGCTGGTTGAGCTGGCTGGCGCTCAGGTTGAGCCGGGCGTGACCGATGTGTCCCTCGGCTATGAGCCGGTCGTGATTGACCTGCCCGCTGATTACACTGCCGGTCGTATCGGCGTGGATTACTCGCCGGAGCAGATTGAGTCTTGCCTGCGTGAGATTGGTTGCTCGGTGGAGCGTACCGAATCCGGTTACGCTGTGACTGTCCCGTCGTGGCGTACTGACCTGCGCGCGAAGGAGGACCTGACCGAGGAAATCGCACGTATTGACGGTTACGAGAACATCCCCTCGACCCTGCCGGTGGCTCCTGCGGGCCGCGGTTACACTCCGGAGCAGGCGGGTAAGCGTCGTGCGCTGAACGCACTGGCGGCTTCCGGTCTGACTGAGGTGTTCGCGTACCCCTTCGTGTCGGCTGATGCGAACAACCTGTGGTCGGCTCCGTGGGTGAGCACCCCCGAGAACCCGGTGACTGAGGTTCCTTCGATTCGCCTGGAGAACCCGATTTCTTCGGCTGAGGGCTGGATGCGCCGCTCGCTGCTGCCGGGTCTGGTTGAGGTTCTGAAGCGTAACCTGTCTCGCGGTTTCAAGAACCTGGCTATTTTCGAGGCGGGTCACGTGTTCATTCCGGGTGAGCAGCTGGGTTCGGAGTCTATTCCGCCGCTGGGAGCTCGCCCCTCGGATGAGGTTCTGGCTGATCTGAATGCCGGTATTCCGCAGCAGCCCACTTTCATTGCTGGTCTGTTTGCAGGTACTGAGCACGAGGCGATGCCGGGTGCTGCTCCGCGCGCTTTCGATTGGCGTGACGCTCTGGACGCTGTGCGTCTGGTGGCTGCTGCTGTGTCGGCTGAGATTCAGGTGCGTAATGGTGTGCACACTGCGTTCCACCCGGGCCGTGTGGCTGAGGTTCTGAACGCTGCCGGTGAGCGCGTTGGTTTCGCTGGCGAGCTACACCCGAAGCTTCTGCAGGAGCTGAACCTGCCGGAGCGTACTTGCGCGTTTGAGCTGGATTTCTCGGCTCTGTTTGCTGGTCGTGTTGAGGCGCATCAGGCTACTCCGGTGCTGACTTTCCCGGCTGCTACCCAGGATGTGGCGCTTCTGGTGGACCGCGATCTGCCTGCTTCTGAGGTGGAGCGTGTTCTGCGTGAGGGCGCTGGCGAGCTGCTGGAGGACATCCGCGTCTTTGATGATTACCGCGGTGTCGGTATTGATGAGTCGAAGAAGTCTTTGGCGTTTGCTCTGCGTTTCCGCGCGCCGGATCGTACGCTGACTGCTGATGAGGCATCGGCTGCTCGTGAGGCTGCTGTGGCTGCGACTGTTGAGCAGCTGGGTGCGGAACCGCGTGTCTAACCGGGTCTAACCCTAAGGCGTAATGCCTAGTGCTGACGGGGTGGGAGTTGTTGGCTCCCACCCCGTAGCTTTTGGCGTTGCGTGGTGGGTTTACCTGTTGGGTTGGTTTATGAAGCGTTGATAAGCGCTTTCAGTGGTGAACTCATGTGGTTATGGGTACCCTAGAAGATAGATGAAGTGAGGGAGAGAGTAATGGCTAATCGAGAGAACTCGCGCGAACAGGATGAGCTGTCGCAGTCTACTGAGGTCGAAGAAACCTACTTTGAGGATTCTGAGTACGAGGATTCTGAATATGAGGAGTACGACGAGTACGAGGATTACGACGATGAGGAAGAGAACTCCTCCCTTTTCGCGATGAGTGAGGAAGAGCTGGATGACCGCCCGGGCGTAAACTGGCTGTCGGTTCTTTCTGCTGCTGTCGCGGTTATTCTTTCCATTGTTTTGGCTATTGCGGGTGTCCGTGCTTTTGCGTCGGTGAATAATAACGCCGAGTATGCCGGTAAGAGCTGGGTCATTCAGGGCACCTACCAGGATTTGACTCCTGACCTGATTACGAAGGGTAATGTGGCTCGTTATAAGGGCAACCTGCCGGCTGATGACGCGCTGAACGGTAAGACGTATGTGTCGAACCTGAAGGATAAGTACCAGGTGACTTCGGGTGCTTCGATTGAGTTCCGTGGTTCGCAGACTGGTGATGTTCCTTCTGAGTTCCCGCGTGAGGTGGACGGCCTGCTGGTGGAGAAGAACGGCAGCCTTGAGGTTGTCTACACCGCTGAGAAGGGCACGTTGAAGCCTGTGACTGAGGACAGCGTGAACGCTGAGCGTTTTGCCGGTATCGCAAGTATTGTTGGTGCGGTGCTGGTGCTTTTGCTGGGTCTTGGTTTTGCTGTGTGGCTGAACCGCCGTTCGCGCGATGTTGAGTATGAGGACTTGGATGGTCTGGTGGAGGATGAGCGCTAGGCGTTCTGAGTCCTGAGGATTCACCTCGAAGTTTTGCTGAAGGAGCCTGTTTCTGGCGCACGTGGTGTTGCTGGAGGCGGGCTCCTTTTTCGCGCTCGCCTGCCGGAGGCTTCTTGCTCGGTTCGGCGCGCCAGCCCAGAATGTTCTTGCACGCTATGCATTCATTGCGAGGTTATGCGCTCGAATGTGTAGATACACGCTACACTCGCGGCGTTTTGTGTGACAGTTGGTGAGATAAACCCTGAAAATTCCCCCATATCTTGGAATAATCCATATTTGGTGCGCATATTTATGTGCATATGTATTATCTTGGGTAGTAAAGAATGTTGCGCTGCGCCACCGTTGGGCAGCTCCGTTCTGAATTCGTGATTGGCACCGTAGGAAGAAGAGATATTATGCCTTTCCCCTCGACCAAGATCGCGCGTCAGGCACGCATCGTTGAATTGCTGCAGACCCGACGTGTCCGCTCCCAGGCTGAACTGGCGCAGTACCTGGCCGATGATGGTATGAAGGTTACTCAGGCGACCCTTTCCCGTGATCTTGTTGAAATTGGCGCTGAGCGCATCCGTGATGAAGGCGCTGGCTTGATTTATGCTGTGCCGAATTATCCTGCTCGTCGTGGCGGCGGTACTGCACCTGATGCCCGTATGATTTCCCTGTTTAAGGAACTGCTGATTACCGCTGAGGGTTCGGCAAATATTACGGTTCTGCGTACTCCTCCGGGTGCTGCGCAGTTCTTGGCGTCGTCTATTGATCAGGGCGGTCTTGAAGCGATTATGGGCACTATTGCCGGTGACGATACGGTAATAGTGATTACTCGTGACCCCAATGGTGGGGCTGCGCTTGCCGAGAGCTTCTTGGATTGGTCTGCTGCTCAGTAGTAGCTGGGGCGTATCTTGCGCTGTTCTTCTGATATTTCGGGGGGAGCGGTTGAAGGTACGCCCTTCTGCTGTCTTCGGGTTCTTTGCCGGGCTTCTAGCTCGTCTTCTCCTTTTCTAGATATACCGATTTTTCTGTGGTGAGAGTTTTCTATCATGTCTGAAATACACGATTCAGCGAACAATATTGCCTACCTTTTGGCTGAGGCTGCTTCTGGTTCGGGGGCTAAGACAGCTTTGGCGATTCCGGCTTCTGAATCTGCTGATATGCGGGTGGTGAGCTACGCGCAGTTGGCGTCTGCGGCCGCGCAGGTTCAGCGTCATTTGGCGGCGCTCGGTGTTGAGCGTGGTGACCGTGTGGCGTTGTCTATGCCGAATGTGGCGTTGATGCCTGCACTGTATTACGGCATTGTGGCTGCGGGTGCGATTTGTGTTCCGTTGAATCCGCTGTTGTCGGGTGCTGAGCTGGAGTATCATCTGCGCGATAGCGGGGCGAAGGTGCTTTTTGCGTTTGCGGGTACTCGTCTGGCGTCGGAGGCATCCTCGACGGTGCTGGTGAAGAACGGTTCGGTTCGTTGCGAGATTTTCACCGGGGGAGAGGGCTCGCCGGTGGCTCCTTTTGACGTGCCTGCCGATAGCGCGCTGTCGGCTACTGATTCGTCGGATGCTGTTCTGGAGCCTGTCCCGGTGGCGGCGAGCGACCCGGCGATTATTCTGTACACTTCGGGTACGACGGGCAAACCGAAGGGTGCGACGCTGACCCACGCGAATATCCTCTCGAATGCTCGTAGCTGCGTGAGCGTTTTTGGTTTTACCGCTGAGGACGTCATTTTTGGTGGCCTTCCGCTGTTCCACGCGTTTGGTCAGACGGTGTCGATGAACGCGGCGTTTGCGGCGTCGGCTACGGTGGCTTTGCTGCCGCGTTTTACCCCTGATGGTGCGCTGAATCTGATTGAGAGTGCTGGGGTGTCGGTGTTGGCTGCGGTCCCGAGCATGTATGTGTCGTTAGCGGCGGCGCTGGAGGCTGAGCCTGAGCGTGCGCGCTCGCTGCGTGGTCGCATCCGTTTCGGCATTTCGGGTGGTTCGCCGTTGCCTGCGCCGGTGCATTCTGCGTTGAAAACGCTGATTGAGTGCCCGGTGTATGAGGGCTACGGTTTGAGTGAGACGTCGCCGGTGGTTTCGTTTAATCAGGCGGAGTTTGGCATGGTGCTCGGTTCGGTGGGTCGTGTGCTGCCGGGTGTGCAGGTGCAGGTCCGTTGCCCGCAAGGTTCCGAGTGCGCGCCGGGTGTGAGCGGTCAGCTGTGGGTGCGCGGTGAGAACGTAATGGCTGGCTACTGGAATAATCCGGCGGCTACTGCTGAGGTTTTTGACGGCGAATGGTTTGCGACCGGCGATGTTGCTCGTGTTGATGAGCAGGGCAATATTTTTATTGTGGATCGTATTAAAGACATGGTTCTGCGTAACGGCTATTCGGTGTATCCGCGTGAGATTGAGGATGTTCTCTATACCCATGAGCATGTGCAGTCGGTAGCGGTATTGGGTGTGCCGGATGAGCGCGTGGGCGAGGAGGTTGTCGCCGTGGTGATGCCGCGTCCGGGTGCTGATGAGGGTGTGTTGCATGCGGAGTTGAATGCGTTGGCGCGTACTCGTTTGGCGGCGTATAAGTATCCTCGCCGCTACGTGATGGTGGAGAGCATGCCGCTGGGGCCGACCGGCAAGATTCTTAAGCGTGACTTGCGGGTTGTGATTCAGAGAGGCTAATCCCGGCAGATGGTTCTTGTCGCTCATCTGAGGACAAGCGCGGGTGAAGAGGGTAGAATTTTGTAGGCGGCTTCTACCGCGTTATTGTTCCCGGGTAATTTTTCCGGGGCTATCCCCTTCACGAAAGAGAGAGCATGAGCGTTCCCGCTTCTGAGGCTTCGCGAACCCCTATTGAGCAGTTGATTCCGACTGCTTGCGCTACGATTCCGAATTACCCGCATGAGGGTATCCTCTTTTACGATGTGACCACTCTCTTCGCTGATGCTGAGGTGTTCAAGGCGTGCATTGATGAGCTGGCTGCTCGTTTTGATGGTCAGTTTGATGTGGTGGCTGGTGTTGAGGCTCGCGGTTTCTTGCTGGCTTCTGCGCTCGCGTACGCTACGGGCACTGGCATTATGACGGTTCGTAAGGCGGGTAAGCTTCCGCGTGAGACGTACCGTGAGGAGTATGCGCTGGAGTACGGTAGCGCCGCGATCGAGATTCACTGTAGTGATTTCGCGCCGGGCACCCGTGTTCTTCTGCTGGATGATCTGCTGGCGACTGGCGGTACTCTGGTGGCTGCCGCGAAG
Source organism: Rothia sp. HMSC069C04 (assembly GCF_001812895.1). Lineage (NCBI taxonomy): Bacteria > Bacillati > Actinomycetota > Actinomycetes > Micrococcales > Micrococcaceae > Rothia > Rothia sp. HMSC069C04. Next base: position 4,568 of record NZ_KV810742.1, on the reverse strand, counting down.
TTGGTGGAGCGCGCGAACCTGAAGGTTGCCGGCGTTGGTGCTCTTCTGGAGCTGGAGGGCCTGGGCGGTCGTGAGGCGCTGGACGGTTACCGTCTTGAGACGCTGAGCTTGGTCTCTGAGTACCCGCTGCCGTCGAAGTAGTTTTATAGAGTTTGAGGCGTACCGTCCTTTGGGCGTGTGCAGCTGATATTGATGAGGGGTGCCCCGCCGGTTGAGCCGGTGGGGCACTTTTCTGTGGGGGTAATATTTCGGCGCTACGGAGCCTGTCCTGTAAAATAGTGACCCGTATTTTTGGGTGCCTGTCGCACCCTGTCTTTGAGACACCATAGGTTTAAGGAGCTTACGTGTCATCTGAATCTTTGCCCCAGCAGTCTGCTGATTCTTCGGCGGCTGAGAAGCTGTTTGCTGAGCAGATGGCTGCGGAGCGTGAGTATGTTGCTCGCGTATATGCCCGTCTGGATGAGCTCCGTGAGGAGACGGCTGAGAAGCTGGCTGCTGTGCGTAAGAATCAGGCGGTGGGCGGTCATCAGAACCGTTCGGAGCGTGACTCTTTTGCTACCCACTATGAGGATCGTTTGGCGCAGCTGAATGCTGTGGATTCTCGTCTGACCTTTGGACGCCTGGATATGGACCGTGAGGGTGCTGATGCGGTGCGCTATATCGGTCGTATCGGTATTACGGATAGTAATCAGCAGCGTCTGCTGATGGATTGGCGTGCCCCGGAGGCGGGTACGTTCTATCAGGCAACTGCTTTCCACTCGATGGGTGTGCGCCGTCGCCGTCACCTGATGCTTGAGGGCCGTACTGTCGTCAATATTGAGGATGAGGTCTTCGATTCGGAGATGCTGCAGGATGAGGATTCCCTCCACGGTGAGGGTGCTCTGTTGGCGGCGCTGAATAAGAAGCGTACCGGCCGCATGGGCGATATTGTGGCGACGATTCAGGCTGAGCAGGATGCGATTATCCGCTCGGAGCTGCCGGGTGTGCGCGTGGTGCAGGGTGGTCCCGGTACCGGTAAGACCGCTGTGGCGCTGCATCGTGCGGCGTATCTGCTGTACACGAACCGTGAGCGCCTGTCGAAGGCTGGCGTGCTGGTGGTTGGTCCGTCGAATTCGTTCATGTGGTACATCGAGCGTGTGCTTCCGTCGCTGGGCGAGACCGGCGTGGTGATGTCTTCGTTGGCGACCCTGTACCCGGGTCTGCGTGCTGTGCCTGAGAAGGATCGTGCGGTTGCGGCGCTGAAGGGCGATTTGCGCATGGTGAAGGTTATTAAGCGTGCGGTTGCGGATCGTCAGAAGGTGCCGGCTCAGGTTCAGCGTCTGAATGTTGAGGGTACTGATGTTGAGCTGACTCCGGAGATGGTTCGTTCGGCTCGTTCTCGTGCTCGTTCGACCGGCAAGCCGCATAATGAGGCTCGTGAGACGTTCGTGAAGATTCTGTTGAAGGAGCTGACCGCGAAGCTGGATGATCAGCTGAACCGTGCGGCGGGTCGTGTGGTGGAGCGTCCGTATCTGCAGGATGATGTGCGTGCTTCGATGGATGTGCGCCGCGCCCTGAACCTGGTGTGGATGCCGCTGTCGCCGGAGACTCTGTTGCGCTCGCTGTTCTCGAAGCCGCATTACTTGGAGTCTGCGACCCGTGAGCTGTCGAAGGCTGAGCGTGCTCTGCTGGCTCGTCCGGCGGAGGCTCCTTTCACTGAGGCGGATGTTCCGCTGCTGGATGAGGCCGCTGAGCTTCTGGGTGATTTTTCGAAGGTGACCGGTGCGGCTGCGGCGGCTCGTGCTGCGGCGGAGCATCGCGCGAACCTTGAGAACGCTGCGAAGGCGCTGGAGAATGTTCACCAGTCGCTGGAGGATATTGGCGCTGATGGCGTGATTACTCCTGAGCAGATTGCGATGATGAATGAGGTTCGTGGCGAGCGTATGACGGCTGCGGCTGCGGCTTCTGCTGATCGTACGTGGGCGTATGGCCATATTGTGGTGGATGAGGCTCAGGAGCTCTCGCCCATGCAGTGGCGTCTGCTGATGCGTCGTTGCCCGATGAAGTCCTTCACGATTGTGGGCGATATTGCTCAGGCTTCTTCTGCTGCGGCTGCTTCGTCGTGGTCGCAGGCGTTGGCGCCGTTTGTGGGTGAGCGTTTCACTCTGGATGAGCTGACGATTAATTACCGTACTCCGGCTCAGATTGCTGAGGCAGCGGTGTCGGTTGCTCAGGCTGCCGGTTATGAGGTGTCTGCGCCTCGTGCGGTGCGTGAGGGCAAGTGGCCTCCGCTGGTGCATGAGGTTGCCGCCGAGTCTGTCGTGGAGCAGACCGTGTCTGTGGTCAGCGAGGAGGTCGCTCATTCGGGTGGCGCTCTGATTGGTGTGGTGTGCCCGCCGAGCCTGTATGTTCAGACGGCTCAGGCTGTTGCTCGTGCTCATGCTGACCGTACGGGTACCGCGCAGACGGCTTTGGAGAATCAGGTGCTGGTTCTGACTCCGTGGGAGGCTAAGGGCCTGGAGTTTGATGTTGTGGTGATTGTTGAGCCGCAGCAGCTGATTGATGATGCTGATGGTGCTGTGGGTGACTTGTACGTGTCGATGACTCGTCCGACTCAGCGTCTGCACATGGTGGGTTCGCGGATGCCTGCGGGCCTGTAGTCTTCGTGGCTCTGTAGCACCTTTCTATTATTTCTTTGAGCCGGTGCCGTACCGGTTTGGGCGCTCGCTTGGGTTTTTCTGAGCGTTTGTGCCGGTGCGGTGCTAGGCTTGTTACATATTTTGTTCGAGCGCCTTTGGGCGTTGTTACCTTGTGAATGGGAGAAGCATGTCTGCCGAGATCCTCAACGCGCAGCATAATGACGATACCTTCGAGAATATTTGGCAGGAGCTGAAGTGGCGCGGCCTGGTGCACGTGAGCACTGATGAGGCTGCTCTGGAGAAGGCGCTGAGCGAGGAGAGCCTGACTTTCTACACGGGCTATGATCCGACTGCTGCGTCCCTGCACCTGGGTCACCTGGTGCAGCTGCTGGTGATGCGTCGTCTGCAGCTGGCTGGTCACAAGCCGCTGGGCCTGGTGGGTGGCTTCACCGGCCTGATTGGTGATCCGCGTCAGACTTCTGAGCGTGTGCTGAACTCTCCCGAGGTTGTGGCTGAGTGGGTTAAGTCTCTGCGTGCTCAGATTGAGCGTTTCCTTTCTTTCGAAGGTGAAAATGCTGCTCGTATGGTGAATAACCTGGACTGGAGCGGTCAGATGTCTGCTCTGCAGCTGCTACGCGATGTTGGTAAGCACTTCCGCGTGGGCACCATGGTGAAGAAGGAGATTGTGGCGAAGCGCCTGAACTCTGATGAGGGCATTTCGTACACCGAGTTCTCGTACCAGATTCTGCAGGGCCTGGACTTCCTGGAGCTGAACCGTCGTTTTGGTTGTACTCTGCAGACCGGTGGTTCTGATCAGTGGGGTAACCTGACCAGCGGTACCGAGCTGATTCGTAAGGTGGAGGGTAAGAGCGTTCACGCTATTGGTACTCCGCTGATTACTAACTCTGATGGCACTAAGTTTGGTAAGAGCGAGGGTAACGCTATTTGGCTGAACCCGCAGATGTGCTCGCCGTACGCTTTCTACCAGTTCTGGCTGAACACTGCGGATGCGGATGTGCTGGATCGCCTGAAGGTGTTCACTTTCTTGACTCGTGCTGAGATTGCTGAGTTTGCGGAGAAGGTTGAGAAGGAGCCGTTTAAGCGTGAGGCTCAGAAGACTCTGGCGTACCTGGTGACTTCGCTGGTTCACGGTACTGAGGCTACTGATCAGGCTGTGGCTGCTTCGGAGGCTTTGTTTGGTAAGGGCGATTTCGCTGCTCTGGATGAGGCTACCTTGGAGTCTGTGGTTGCTGAGCTTCCTTCGGCTAAGCTGTCCGAGGACCGCCTGGACATGATTTCTGTTCTGACTGAGCTGGGTTTTGCGAAGTCTAACTCTGAGGCTCGTCGCATTCTGAAGGAGGGCGGCGCTTCGGTGAACGGCGTGAAGGTTCAGGGCGAGGACGCAGCTATTTCTAAGGATGATTTGCTACACGGTCGTTTTGCGATGGTTCGCCGTGGCAAGAAGAACCAGGGCGCTGTAGAGCTGATCTAATACAGAGCTGATTTAGTCTTCTCGATACATATAGATGGGGAGGGGTTCTTCTCTACTGAAGTATTCATTACTGAATGTTCGGTGGGGGAGTGCCCCTCCTTTTCTGGTCCCTATATACATTCCCTATACACACAGAGCCCCTCCGTCAGGAGGGGCTCTTCTTGTATCGTTCTGCTGCCCTCTGGCTCTGGGTTTTCTTGGTTTGTCTTTGTTGGCGAGGGCTTTAGGCACCGTTCGACCCTGTTTTGGGGCTCCCGAGAGGGGAATTCGCAGATTTTTGAGGTTTTTGGAAGTTTTTTAAAGATTTTTTAGCACCCTTAAAACGCACTGACTAGGCGGTTTAGTGTCTGGAAGGGTGTTTGGGACCCTTTCAAGGCCCCACTTGTGGTCTACTTCACCCTATTTCGGGTTGCAGACCCATTTCGGCATCTGTATAGTTGTATGAGTCGCCGCGGCGA
>NZ_KV810741.1:0-1409 GCF_001812895.1 Rothia sp. HMSC069C04 | reverse complement strand
TAGTCTTGACTCACCAAACCAACATTTGCCAACAAATCATCAGGTGATATGTCCTGTACCGACGTACCTCCCATGAGGATGTCTCCACTGGAGGGCTTAAGCATGCCCATGAGTGCATTTACTAGGGTTGTCTTTCCCGATCCGCTGGGCCCGACAATACCAATCATCTGCCCGGGACCAAAAGTGAGATTGATGTTTTTAAGAGCTAAAGAATCAGCTTTTGGATACTGGATAGCAAGATTCCTAATGGAAACGCTGCAGATTTCGGGGTAGGTATCGGCAACCGAATTTTTCTGCTTGGGCTGTGCGTTAGAAATAAACTTTCGATATATATCAATTGCGTTTGACCCCGCTGCCATCGAGCTAAGGTCGCTTCCCATCGAGCCAAGCGAGACTATAGCCGAGGTAATACCTATAACAGCTCCAGCAAGAGCACCGGGAGCCGGCACCGAGGCCGCTAGAAAAATAAGGGCTAAAGCTAGCAATGCAGCGCTTATAAAACCAACAATTGTATATATTCTGAGGATGTAACGAGCTAGGCCAATTTCCTCCTCACCGGATTTTTTCCGTTCTTGATTAGCACGATGCGCAAAGAACGACCGAGCATTAAGAATTGCAAGCTCACGAGCAGTAGTTATTTGCGCAATCTGGTTAGTGCTATGCCACGCGTTGTAGCTATATGAATATATTTTTTCCATTGCCTCAGCATTCTTACTCGAATAGAGATGTGACATAAAGGCAACAGGAATCATGCCTGCAAGCATGCAGAGTGAAGCATATACATTGATCTTTCCTACGGAATAACTAAGGGCTCCCGTCGAAAAAATGATGAATATCAGAGCACCCATAGTGGAAACTTGAGACCCCAGGCTCCCCCCTGTCACAGCTTCATGAGCTGCCCTTGATGAGCGAGCATAATCACCGCTCGCGATTTCCTGAGAGGAACAAGTCGCCAGACGAGAAGATACGTTCTGAATACCCGTACTTGACATTCGAGAATTTAGAATCATACGCAGAGAGTCTGATGCTTGTCCCAGGGCAATGTATCCTGCCAGCACAAAACTAACCCCCAGCGCTAGCGGGAGCACTTCATCCTGGCTCTGGCCCAAATGCTCAACAAGTCTAGTGACAGCCTCCATCTGCAGAGCAGGGAATAGTGATAGGCACACAACAGACGCTAGATAGGAAACGGTCCATACAGGGTGATTTTTGAAAGCATAACCCACTGACCAAACAGTATTAGCCATAATCTTACGCATCTTTATAGCCCCTTTCAGCAGAAGTTTTGCGCCCTGCAGAATCTTCAGAGATCTGATTTTTGAAAATTTCCATAAACTTTCCCTCTGCCTTCAGTAGGTCCCGGTAGGTTCCTTGCTCCACCACACACCCACCATCCAACACCACCACAG
>NZ_KV810740.1:0-242 GCF_001812895.1 Rothia sp. HMSC069C04 | reverse complement strand
TGCAAGGCTCGGGTGAAGACTGGGCGACCATTCATCAGAGGGCCAAGATCCGTGTGTGACCACCCAATTTCCTGAGTTGCAATGAGGGGGACTGCCCCTCCTGCATTGTTGAAGGTGAAGGGTGGCGCGAAATGGTTCGCCGATTTCATATGGAAAGCCCCGGGTGGTGCGAGTTGTGAACTGCCTCCCGTTTCTTGGACAACAAAACTAAAGTCCAAGAAACAGGAGGCTTTTCATGTCTA
>NZ_KV810739.1:0-11709 GCF_001812895.1 Rothia sp. HMSC069C04 | reverse complement strand
TTTTCGATGTCCAAGAAACGGGAGGCAGTTCAGTATTGAGGAGCGGGGCTTTCGCGTACCAGCTGGCACTCTACTGCCCTCTTAAAATGTATTGCGCGGGTTTGTGCGACAGATGTAGTTGTACCCGTTTCGGTGATAGGTTAGGGTGAATACTGTTTAACACACACCAGCCGTACGAAAGTGAGATGCCATGTCTCAGAATCCTCGGGGTTCAGACCCCTACGACTACAACCCGGACTACAACCGTCTGAACGAGCAGTACAACCAGAACGGCCAGTACGGGCAGAACACTCAGTACGGTCAGTATGGCCAATACGGTCAGGGTTCTTACGGTCAGTACGGGCAGAGCTCCTACGATCAGTATTCTTATGACCAGTACGGTCAGAATTCGTACGGCCAAGACTCGTATGGTCAGAATCAGTACGACCCGTACGGTCAGCAGTACCAGCAGCCCGGCCAGTACGGTCAGCCCATGATGGTTCCTATTGGCATTGTTCAGAAGACCCCCGAGCAGCTTGCCGGTGAGAAGGCTGCTCAGACTTCCACGGTGCTGGGTATTATCAGCTTGGCGTGTATAGTGACTCTCAGCTGGTGGCTGTTTGGTCTGCCTTCCCTGATTCTGGGTGTTATCGGTATTTTCAAGGCGAACGAGGCAGAACGTTTTGGCGCGGCTGCTTCGGCTGGGCGTATCTTGAACTGGATTAGCGTAGTCATTGGTGGCATGTTCCTGGTGCTTTTTGGTGGCGGTATGCTGCTGGCGATTATGCTGGCTCTTTCTGATTCTGCCGCAAATTCTAGGCTCGTGGAGACTGCGCAGATGCTGGTACTTTTCTAAACACTTTCACCCTCATTGGAGGGTACGCAAAAGCCCCGTTCCTCAACGCAAGGATCGGGGCTTTGCTGTGTATATGCCGTATGTTTCGTGGAATGGTCCTGACATGCTTGTTCCCGTGCGGGGGAAGGTCTAGGGTGAAGTTAACACCCCCTCGTGTGGAATGTGAAAGGTCGTGGATGCGATGTCGCGGCTACCCCAAAACAATGAAGCCTTCGATTACAACCCCGAATACGCCAAGACCACCGGGGGAACGACAGCGTGCAGTCTGGTACGGACGACCAGCCGCTACCCGCGAGTGAGTTCTCTTCGAGCGTGTGGAAGATGGGCCCTGGCGAAAAAGCCGCAAATCTCTCCCTGATTTTCGGTGTCTTCGGTATGCTTGCTCTCGCCCTAGCGTTTTGGTGGGTTTCCCATGGCTTTGGTATCGGCATGCCAATAATCATTGCTGCGCCATTACTGAACTTCTTGGGTCTCTGGCAAGCACGAGTGGCAAGACAGCACGGTGAGGACGCCAACGTGGGTCTGTTTCTCAGTGGGATAGGGATGGTCATTGTCATCGCCATCGTCGGCTTCATCATAATGATTGGGTTTGCTCTGTACGGCTTCAATGATGCAGGCCCGTCGACGAGCCTGAGCGCTCTCTCACTTCGATAGACACGTAACACCCGGTATTGAAAGGTTATTATGCAACGATGCAGGATCCAATCCTAGGCCCGTATTCCGACCCAGCAGCTGGTCTGCGCTCGAAACCTCATCGCCACAAACAGGGTGCTGATATTGAAGAGCCCCCTATGATGCAGAGCGGTGGGAAAACAGCGACTAATCTAGGGGAACGAGCCTCCCAACTTTCACTCACTTTCGGTGTGCTCAGCCTCATCAACATCATGGTGTCGGGTCCGTGGTTTTTCGGTATCCCCACCATCATCTTAAGTGTCCTTGGTCTACATAAAGCTAAGGAAGCGGATAGTTACGGCGTAGTTTCTCTTGCGGGTCGAATCCTGAGCTGGATAGCTATCGCCAAGCTTGTCCTCGTGTACGTACTGATTGTGTGGGCGTGGTTCAACGGCGAATAGGTTTTTGCGAAGCACCAGGCTGAGGTATTCAACTAACGCGTGTAGATCCTGAAAGGTTGTGGATGCGATGTCGCAGCTACCCCAAAATAACGAAGATTTTGATAACAACCCTGAATACGCCAAGCTCTACCAAGCGGATGACAGCCAACAGCCGGAGACTGACGGCACGGACGACTGGGAGCAACCTGCGAGCGAGCAACCTCCCGCTGTGCAAGGAACACAAGACGGTAAAAGGGCTGCGAACTTCTCCCTGCTTTTCGGCTTCCTCAGCCCGCTGTCTTTCGTTCTAGGGTTTTGGTTGCTTGTCCAGGGTCTTGGAGAAAGTGGTCTGCAGGTAGCTCTCGCCGCGCCGGTGCTGAACATCCTGGGTATCTGGCAGGGGTGGGTAGCGCAGAGGCACGGTGTACCTGCCCTAGCGGGTCGTATTCTCAACTGGCTGGGGCTATGCTTTTTCATCGGTATCGCCGCCCTCTTCATGTATATTGCGAATGCCTTGTCACAAATCAACTGACGACGCCCTCCGGTAACTCAAAACGGCGTATGCAAAGAGCCCCGTTCCTCAATACGAGGAACGGGGCTCTTTGCGCTCCACACGTGGAGCAGAAGCTATAACGCGGATGGTAAGGGATTTGAACCCTTGAGACGGGGTCACCGCCTACTGGTTTTCAAGACCAGCTCCTTCGGCCGCTCGGACAACCATCCATACGCACCAGAGACCGGCATTTTATGGCAATACCGTGCCGCAGGGCACTACGAGATTATCTCATGCGATAAGCTTTCTGTAAATCGCGCACCAACGATGGTGCTTCCGGCAATGAGGAGGACTCATGAGAGCAATTATTGAGAACAGTCACGGCGGACCTGAGGCTCTGACAATCAGCGAAGTCCCCGCCCCCGTACCCCGATCCCACGAAGTTCTCGTCCGTGTTCACGCCGCCGGAATCAACCGCGCCGACGCCCTGCAGCGCCGCGGATTCTACCCGCCGCCCGCCGGCGCGAGCGCCATCTACGGCCTCGAAGTAGCCGGCGTCATTGAAGCGGTCGGTGAAGGCGCCTCCGTGGAGAACTGCGGCACCCCCGTCATGGCGCTCCTCGCTGGAGGCGGCTACGCCGACTACGTGACCGTACCGGTCGACCACGTGCTGCCCGTACCCGAACAGCTGAGTTTTGCCGAAGCCGCCGGTATTCCCGAAGTCGCGGCAACCGTCTACTCGAACCTGGTTCTCACCTGTGGTATGAGCATGAACCCCGCCGAAAACCTCAAGGAAGACGGTGAACCCGCGGTGGTGCTCGTGCACGGTGGTACCGGCGGTATCGGTGTGCACGCTATTCAGCTGGCGCTCGCCGTAGGTACCCGCGTGTTTGCAACCGTGGGAACCGAGGAAAAAGCAGAATATGTGCGCTTACTAGGTGCGGAACCCATTATTTATACAGAACATTCGTTCCGTGAAGTTCTGCTGGCTGAAACTGGCGGACGCGGCGCTGACTACATCCTCGACGTCGTGGGCGGAAAGTACCTGGACGACAATCTGCACACCCTCGCCGACGGCGGGCACCTGTGCATTATCGGTCTGATGGGCGGCGCCAAAGCAGAAGTGAACCTGGGGTATATGCTCTCCCGCCGCCTGTCGGTGCACGCTACGAGCCTGCGTACCCGTTCGGATCATCAGAAGGCTGAGATTCTGCGAGGTGTACGCGAACACGTGCTGCCGCTGATTGAATCCGGCAGGATTGGCGTGGGTCTGGACCGTATCTTCGACATGGAGGAGGCGGCTGCCGCCCACGAATACTTCGACTCCGGTCAGCATCGCGGCAAGATTGTGCTGCGCATGGTCTAGAAATCGCTGCGCCCCTGCGGTGCTATTTTAGGCCGGTGCCATTTTAGACTGGCGCTGCGGGGAGCGTCGCGTGAGCGGCGTGAAGAAAATCTGGGTTTGAAATAAACAGTTGACTGCTGACATCTCGTCACCAAAAGAGATTTAGGGTAACCTAAGTATAGGGAGGTTTGCGGGTCGCCGCAGAGCCCATCGCCGGCAGCCTCCACCGACCAACCAACACGGCACACACACCACGCAGAGGAGGGCACATGGGACTTAAAAGCTACCTGCAATCGCGCCGCGACGACGCCGAGCTCGGCAAAGGCATCTGGCGCCGATCCCACGACCGGTTCATTCGCGGTATCGACCGCTTCCACCAGGTCCTCGAACGCCTAGCGGCAACCGACTCATCCGACTCCATGATCGAGCTCATCGTGCCGGATGCAAACGCGCTCGCCGACCTCATCCCGCGCGTGCGTGCAGTCGCCATGGAAGCGCACCGCCTCGCCCCCAGCGACGGCGATATTCCCGCCTCCCCGTTCGGCACCTACTCCGACCTGAACCGCGCCCTCTCCAAGGCAGGTAACGCCGTGGCACTCTGCGCCGAAGCGCTCGCCATGGCACGCTGCTTCGGCAATTGTGCCACCGGATGCGACCGCCAGGTGAGCGTGCACCGCCGCGTGGAAACCGTCATCCAGCACATTGAAGACGCTGAGCGTCTGATTCAGCGCGCCCAGAAGGAAGCCGCCGGCAAGCTGACCTTCGACGATGGAATCCCCGTGGGCCGCACCCAGCTGATTGAGGCATAACACAGGGCCTAAATTGCGGTCAACAGGCGGGTTAGTTTGATGTGCACCTCAACAGGCGATACGCTTAAAGAAGAGGTGTAGGACACTTCTTATGCGGTTCCGTCACAATGGAGGTGACGACACAATGCGATGGTACGCGCGGAAGAACCGCAGGCTTTTTCCTGCCCCTCTACGGCACAACCCAATGCATATACAATTCACGGAAGAAGTCACACACCATGTTTGAATTCCACCGCAATGAGCGTGCGCGTCAGCTGCGCCCCAGCCTCTCTCGTTCCTGGTTCCTCGTGCGCGCCAACTCCACTGAAGAAGTTTTTGAAGAGGCCTTCGAATCTGAGGCTGACTCCATCATCATTGACCTCGAAGACGGCTGCCCCGCCGAAGAGAAGGACGCCGCCCGCGAACAGGTCGTCCGTATGCTCAACTCCGGCGTCGTCGCATGGGTGCGAATCAACGCCATCACCACCGAACACTGGTGGAAGGACGTCAAGGCCCTCAAGAACGTGAAGGGCCTGCGAGGCGTCATGCTCGCCACCGCAGAGCACGCCACCGACATTGACCGCACCGCAGCCGAGCTGCCCCCCGGAACCCCCATCATCGCGCTGATCGAGTCTGCACTCGGTGTGCACCACTCCGTCGAAATTGCGCGCGCAATCGGCACTTTCCGCCTCGCATTCGGTGCAGGCGACTACCGCCGCGACACCGGCTCCTCCGCAACCCCCATGGCGCTCGCCTACGTGCGTTCGCAGCTGGTCATCGCCTCCACCCTGGGTGGTCTGCCCGGCCCCATCGACGGCCCGACCCTCGGCGCATACGGCGCTGACCTCTCCAAGGCATGCGGCTACGCGAACGACCACGGCATGACCGGTAAGATCACCCTCGACATTCGCCAGGCTGAGACCATCAACGCGGCATTCTCCCCGAGCGAGCTCGAAATCGAAGAAGCACACCAGATGCTCGACGTGCCCCTCGACGGCCCCCGCGACGGCTCCTACCTGCCGCGCTACCTGCGTGCAAAGAAGGTCAAGGAACTCGCCAAGGTCTACGGCCTGTGGGGCAAGACCGACAGCGACTTCCAGCGCGCATCCAAGTAAGGCGCTGGTCTAAAGTACACACGTAAAAAGCCGCGCATCCGACCCCCGAGCGGGGAACCGGATGCGCGGCTTTTGTCTGCCTGAAACCTCACGAGGCTACAGCCTGGCGGGCTGCTGGTCGGCGGTCTAGTTGCGGGGCGATTTGCCGCCCGTCAGCGCATGAGCGCACACGTACGAAGTCACCAAGGAAATCACAATCGGCACCAGGAACGAGGTGTCATCCTCATACACGGAACGGTAGAAGAACCACACCGCCAGGGAAACCACCAGCGCCAGCACGTACACCAGAGCAAAACGCATCGTGGGGCTCATCGGGCGTGCAGAGCCCGCAGCGGCGCGACCTGCCTGCGCACGGCCACTCTGGCGCTTAGCGGATGCGGATCGAGAAGACATGAGAATCTCCTAAAGTTCGACGGTGACATCTTCGAGAAAACGACAACTCTCAGATGCTAAAAACCGCCGCAACACACCGGAAACCGGCACGCGTTACGGCGGATGTGGAGCCCCCAGTGGGATTCGAACCCACGACCTTTTCTTTACGAGGGAAATGCTCTACCCCTGAGCTATAGAGGCGCATATGCTGCCGTTCTCAACTGCCCGAAAGCAACCGGTGAACAGTGCATACCCCGCAATAGTACCAAAAAGGCGGGGGAGAGGCTAATTACTTTCAACACCGGCCCCGCAGCTGGGAGCAGGCGACAGGGCGGCTATGGTGTGCACTGCATTCACCCCGCAAACCCGCCCGAAGATAGGGAAAGTTCAGGGCAGAGGCATACAATAAACCCTATACCCACGGCGGCTGACAGCACCTCAGAGTGCACATCAACCACAGATTAATCAACCACAGATGTAGCAAACAGGCCAGCCCGCCACCCGTAGAGAGAGGAACCACCATGACTTCACCCCTCAACCGCCGCACCCTGCTACTGGGCGTAGTGCCCGCCGCCGCCCTGGGGCTGAGCGCATGCGGTTCCAGCTCCTCCCAGCCTTCCGCATCGGCGTCTGCGAGCGGTTCGGCGAGCGCATCTGCAAGCACCGCCGCTACCTCGGCAAGTGCATCCGCGAGCGCTTCGGCATCCGCTGACCCTTCGGGTACTGCTTCGGCAACCGCCGATGACGGCTACGTCGGTTACCGCCTCAACCGCGAAGTACCCGGTGCAGGCACCGCAACCCTGTACACCGACTACCAGTGCCCCTACTGCGCTAAGGCAGAACCTAAGTTTGAAGAAGCCGCCAAGAAGCTTGACGGCATCATGAACGTGACCGTGCGCCACATGCCGCTGAACATGCACGCCAACGCCGTACCCGCCGCGCTCGCCGTAGAAGCCGCAGCAGCTCAGGGTAAGCACGTTGAAATGGCGAACAAGCTCTTCGCCACCCAGAACGACTGGAAGAACATCAAAGAACGCGATAAGCTGCGCACCCTCTTCAATGACTACGCCAAGGAACTGGGCCTGAATACCGAAGAATTCGACAAGGTCCTACTAGCCTCAGACACCGTCAAGCCCATCCAGCGCGACTACGAGCACGCCGTCAAGATTGGTGTGAAGGGCACCCCCACCTTCGCCGTGAACGACAAGGTCGTTGAGGGTCTGGATTCCTCCTCCTCGGTGGACGACCTGGTCAGCACCTTCAAGCGTGAAGCTGGCGTGAAGTAGTGGCGCACATTCAGCTCTCCGGCGGTCAGCGCGCCGAAATCCACCCGGACGGGTTCAGCGACCACGGCTACGTCCTCGAAATCGGTGGCGCCGAGCAGTCCCACGTGGACGTGCAGAACCCCGACTACGTGTTCTACGAGTACCTGCGCCGCATCGCAAACGCGGTGGATGCGCTCGCACCCGCCGGCGAACCCATCACCGCCGCGCACCTGGGCGCCGGTGCGCTCACCCTCGTGCGTTACATTCAGGCGACCCGCCCCGGCTCCCGCCAGGTTGCCGTGGATATTGAGCCCGAGCTCATGGGCTTCGTGACGGACCGCCTGCCGCTACCCGCAGGCACCGACTGCCAGCTTGTGGTGGGGGATGCCCGCGAGCAGCTGGCGAACCTGCCCGAACTGCTGGGCGTGCCCGGCTTCGATGCGATTATCCTCGACATCTTCACCGGCATGGACGCACCCGCCCACCTGGCGAACCGCGACTTCTACCGCGAACTCAAGGACGCCCTGAGCGAGCGCGGCATGGTCGCCATCAACGTGGGCGACGACGCGGGTCTGCCCTTCTTCCAGCTGCAGGCAACCGCCATGCTGGAAGTCTTTGACCACGTGTGGTGCCTGTGCGAGAGCTCCATGCTCAGCGGGCAGAACGAAGGCAACCTCGTGCTGGTTGGCACCGCCCGCGAGCTGGACGAGGACACCCAGGACCGGCTGTACGCGATGGGTCCGCATCCGGCGGAGGTGCTCACCACCGATGAGCTGCGCGACCTGCTGAACGAGCTGGCCGAGAGCTAAACCTGACATACAAAACCGTTGAGGCGGGTACCTAGCCGGTACCCGCCTCAACGGTTTTTTCTATGAGTTTTCTATAGGGCTTTCTGTACGCCGCACGCCGTACGCCGGCAGAATTTGGATTTTTACTCAGGACTTTGGTTTTACTCGGGACTTTGGCTTTACTCGGGTAGCGGCATGGGGACGGGATCCTTGCCGTCATCCTTCTGCTTGTGGGAATTACCCTTGGTGGTGGTCAGCGTAATGCCCACACTTGCAGTCATCAGCAGGAAAATCGCCACCCAACGAATCGGGCCGGTCTCCTGATCCAGCAACGCCCAACCGGCAATCGCCGCAATCGCCGGTTCCATGCTCATCAGCACACTAAACACCTGCTGCGGCAGGTTGCGCAGAGCCATCAGCTCCGCGCTATAGGGAATCACCGAAGCGAACATGGCGGTACCAAAAATCATGAGGAGCAGCATCGGATCCTGCGCCGCATTCCAAATCGGCTGAGGCGCCGGAACAACCGCTGCCACCGGGGCAATGAATGCAGCACCAACAAGCATCGCCACCGCCAGGCCGCTCGCACCCGGAACCAGGGCACCCACCTTCGCGCTAGAGCGAATATACAGCGCCCAGAACACGCCAGCAATCAGCGCGAACGTCAGACCCAGGTAGTCGGTATCCTTGCCGACCGCCGCCTCGTAGCCGAGCACCAGCATGCCCGCCAGGGCGCAGAGCACCCACACCGCGTCGCGGAGCCTGCGCGTCAGCATGGACGCCAACGCCAGCGGGCCCAAGAACTCCACCGCAACCGCCAAACCAATCGGGATGCGGTCAATCGCGCAATAGAAGAAGCCGTTCATCAGGCCGAACGTCATACCGAAAATGATGACGGCATGCCACTGCTCCTTCGACCACGACAGCGCACCCGGCGGCATCGTGCCCCTGCGACGGGTACGCCAACGCGCCGCCAACCACACGGCGCTACCCACCACAATGGAAGCAATCGCCAGGCGGCTGACACTAATAGCCAGAGCGCCAAACAGCGGGAAAAGAGTAATCGCGAACGCGGCACCGAACTGCAGCGATGAGCAGGACATCAGCACAAACATAATGCCCAGTGCGGGGCGTTGAGATGAAGTATGCGGCATGATTCTCCTTCCTGCGCCTCACAAGGCGGTACTTCTCCACGTGTGCATGCTGTGCCGCTACGGGGCAGAACGAACGCTCCAATAGCGCCGTTTAAAGAGCGCGCCCCCCCCGGGCAACACGAGATACTATCCTACTCGTTACCCGGGGGGGGGGGCTAGAAGCCGTTGACACGGCTACAGTTCAGTAGATTAGAGGCCCTTCGCCTCACGGTCAGCCTTAATCTGTTCAGCCGACGGAATCGTAATAGAGTTAGTCGCCATCTGCGCAATATCCACCGCGTGCGCATCCACCGCACCCGGCAGGTAATGGTCCGCATCCTCCAGCGTGCCGTCCTCCTGCGCCTTCTTCTGCGCACGAGCGTGAGAAATCGAAATACCGATACTCGCCGCCACCAGCAGAGCAATAGCAACCCAACGAACCAGGCCGGTAGCCTCACCAAGCATCACAATACCCACAGCCGCCGCAATCGCAGGCTCCAGGGACAGCACCACGCTATAAATGTGCGCGGGCAGCAGACGTAGCGAAGAAACCTCACCCAGCGCCGGCAGGGCAGAAGCCAGCAGACCCATCAGGCAGCCAATAGCCAGCAGGTGCACATCCTGGGTGACCTTCAACAGGTTATTGCCGCTTATCAGGAACGGGAACGGCAGAACCAGCAGGGTAGAGACAACGTTACCCACGACCATGCCGCCCATACCCGGAATCAGAGCGCCAACCTTCTCAGTCGCCAGAATATAGGCGGCACGAGAAATAGCGGTCAGGATTGCGAAAACCACACCCATCAACGCGAAATCTTCAGGCTTCGCCTGGGACTCAGCAGTCAGAATCGCCATGCCCGTAAATGACAGAGCAATCCACACCAGGTCCAGCTTACGGCGCGACATAACCGTCGCCAGCACCAGCGGACCCATAAACTCAATAGCCACCGCAATTGCTAGCGGAACCTGCTCAATAGCCACATAGAAGAAGGCATTCGCACCGGTCAGGGCGACACCGAGGACAATGACCGCCATCCACTGCTGACGGGTCCACGAACGAATCTGCGGGCGGAAGAACACCCACAGCAGGATAGAAGATGTCAGCAGGCGCAGAGCGACCACGCCCCAGGGGCCCAAATCGCCCATGAGCTGCTTGGCAAGAGCCGCACCGAACTGCGCCGAAATAATCGCGCCGGTCGCGTACGCAACACCCAGCCCCTGAGTCGCCAGGGGAGAACGCGCAGCATTGGGCGTATGGGTGGAAGAAGTCATAGTATTCCTTAGGATTCAGAAGAGGTATTAGCCGCTATCTGTCATCAGGCGCAACCCGAATCTCCGTGAAGCAGGTCACGCACTATGCAAACAATGAATAGTGTGTAATCTACGACAATTTTACGCGCTTTAAAATTGGGCGCAAATAAAGACCAAAACACCCTAACAAGCGATCAAAAACCTCCACGCCCTCGGTGAAATTTCACCCCCCAAACCCCACCACAGGCCCCATATTCAGGAAAAATTCACCAAGCCGTGATTTACTGAGAGCATGCTTGACCCGAAGAAGTCTCTATTCGATGAAGACGGCAACCCCCGTCCCGCACTGACCACCACCCTCGACAACGTACTGCGCATGCAACGACCGCTCGCGCTGTCCATTGTCAAAAAACTGCGTGAAGCACACCCCGACGAAACCCCCGAACAAATCCACAAGCGCCTCGACCGCACCTACCTGCGTGACATCACCGCCATCGGCGGCGTCACCGGCGCATCCGCATTCGTGCCCGGCGTCGGCACCGTCACCGCCATGAGCCTGTCCGCGCTCGCAGTCGGCGGCTACCTCGAACGCACCGCACTCTACGCCCAGGCAGTCGCAGAACTGCACGGCGTGCACGTACACGACCCCGAAACCGCCCGCTCCATGGTCATGGCAATCATGCTCGGCGAAGAAGGCTCCCAGCTCATGAACACCGTGCTGCTGCAGACCGGCAAGGCAGGCGGTGTCTCCAACAAGTGGGGCATGCTGCTCGGCAACTCCTCCAGCGGCAAGATGTTCAGCGTCGAACGTACCATCCGAAACATGTTCATCCGCCGCTTCCTCACCCGCCAGACCGGTGCACTGCTCGGCCGTGCCCTGCCCTTCGGCGTGGGCGCAGTCGTTGGCGGTGGCGCGAACCTGACCCTCGGCAAGGACGTCGTGCGCAACACCCGCCGAGCCTTCGGCGACGCGCCCGCCTACTTCCCCGCAGAGCTCATGATTACCCCGCGTGCACCGCGCGTACAGGGCGGCGAAGGTTCGGACGGCTCCTCCGGCGTGGCTGGCTCCCTGCTCAAGGGCGTCAAGGACGCAGGTAAGGCTGTAGGCAAGGTCTTCACCCGCGACAAGGGCAACGACACCGAAACCGGCCACCGCCGCATGCTCGGCCGCTAAAATCCTCGCCAGCTAACAGAACATAGCAAAGACCCAACACACTAAAGACCCCGGCTCCCTAAACTGAACTGCGCCCCGAAACTTGGACGCTATAAATA
>NZ_KV810738.1:0-7781 GCF_001812895.1 Rothia sp. HMSC069C04 | reverse complement strand
GCGCGCTCATTGTGGTGAGCCATGATGAGGATTTCTGCCGCCGCATCCGCATTGACCGCACGCTGGCGCTCTAGGGTTCCGCGCCCAACCCCGCGGGCAACTTCTGAATACAACAAACGGGTGCCCAGCACCTCCGAATGTGGAGGCGCCGGGCACTCACCATGGCAGCAGTCGGGACACATTCACCCAACTTCGCAGACCGCCTACTATTTATGTAACAAATCATCCTCGATAGTTACATATTTGTCACTAAAACCCATCTTATTTGTAATTAATGTCCCGCATGAGGCTCAAAATGTCACTCCAGGAATTACAATATGTACATGTATACGCCTGAAGAACTAACACAAACACTCAACGAGCTACGGCTTCTAGGCAGAGACAGCCTGACCGTAGAGGTTAAATCAGCCCACATGGGTTACCCCTCTTCCGTGGCGGAAACTATCTGTAGCTTTGCTAACCTTCCCGACGGAGGCACAATCATATGCGGTGTCGACGAATCTCAGGAGTTTGCACCTGTAGGTGTTTATGATGTTGAAGATTTGCGGGCAAAGATTATTGATGCTGCTCAAAATCTTAAGCCAAAAATCGTAGTAGAAACCGACGATATAACTTTGGATGGCCATCAGCTGCTCATCGTAACCGTTCCGGGTCTGCCGGTGCAGGAACGTCCCTGTTTCAAAGGTAATATAGCCTACCAGCGACTCGGAGACGGCGACTACCCAATGGATGGCTACGCGCTCAGTCTAATGTACGCGCAGCGCCACAAACCACACAATGACCTACAATCAATTCCCAACACATCCAGTGAAGATTTGGACAAATCCTACACCGAGGATTTCCTACACCAGGTGCGTCTTTCCTCAGCGCGTCTACGTAATGACTCCGACGCGGAGATCCTACGCAAACGCAACGTCATTGATGCCCATGACGAGTTGACCTTAGCCGGGCTATGCGCCCTGGGTGATTACCCGCAACAATTCTATGCTGGGGCAAGCATTATCGGCATAGTTTCTGTAAGCGGCAACGCCCGCAATGATGACCGTTTTCGAAGTGAAGGCCCTATTCCCGCCATGCTTGAAGATACCCTTGCATGGTTTATGCGCAACATCAAGAACCGCACCGTCACAGCTCCCAATGGTGCGGGGCTCATCGATCAGCCAGAAATCCCCCTGGTAGCTCTCCGTGAGTTCGTGGCTAACGCACTCGTCCACCGGAGCTATGAACGGGATGCATCCGGAAAATTTATACAGATTTTTATCAAACGCGGCCGTATTGAAATCATCAGCCCCGGCGGTTTTTGGGGTATCCTGCCGAGTCAGGTAGGCCTCGTGCATCGCCCCGCGGCTGTAAACGAGGCGCTCTATGCTATCTGCCAGAATATTCGTCTCAGCGACGGTCTCAGCGACGGTCACCGACTAATCGAAGGCGAAGGCGGCGGTATCCTAGCTGCACAACAGGCCCTGGTTGATGCCGGGTTGCGTAAGGCGCATATTATCGATGAGGGTATCCAGGTACGCGTCATTATCTACCGCCCTGCCGATAACACGCAGCCTACGAGCATAATGGAGGTATCCTCGCCTCCTCAACGTGCTGAGATACCGGAAAATCTATCCCCCACGGAATCCCAGGTGTACGTTGCTTTGACCCGTGGACCCGCTACCGTCGCTGATATCGCGGAAAACACCGAGTTGAGTACACGGCAGGTACGTTACGCGCTACCCAAGCTAATCCAGCGAGGTTTGGTAGAGCAAAAAGCACGTTCGGGACGCCGCGGTTTGGTGTACCGCACGCTGGCGCTCTAGGGTTCCACGCCCAACCCCGCTGGGCAACACCTGAATACAACAAACGGGTGCCCGGCACCTCCGAATATGGAGGCGCCGGGCACCCGTTTCAGTTATCTCACCGCGGCTACGTCACCGCGCTGGCGAAAACTTAGATTAGAGGACCAGGCCCTTGGTCTGGGACACTGCGCGCTCGAAGCGAGCCTGAACGTCAGCCCAGTTCACAATGTTCCAGAATGCCTTGACGTACTCGCCCTTAACGTTCTGGTAGTCCAGGTAGAATGCGTGCTCCCACATATCCAGCTGCAGAACGGGGATCAGCGCAACGGAGATGTTGCCCTGCTGATCGTAGAGCTGCTCGATGATGAGGCGCTTGCCGACGGTGTCCCATGCGAGGATTGCCCAGCCAGAGCCCTGAATGGTCAGTGCAACGTTGGTGAAGTGCTCGCGGAACTTGTCGAAGGAGCCGAAGAACTCGTCGATTGCTGCTGCCAGCTCGCCGGTGGGCTTGTCGCCACCCTCGGGGGACAGGTTGTTCCAGAAGATGGAGTGGTTGGTGTGGCCACCCAGGTTGAATGCCAGGTCCTTGGAGAGCTTGGAGACGTTGCCGTATGCACCGTTCTCGCGTGCCTCTTCGAGCTGCTCGAGAGCTGCGTTAGCGCCTGCAACGTATGCTGCGTGGTGCTTGTCGTGGTGCAGCTCCATGATCTTTGCGGAGATGTGGGGCTCGAGCGCCGCGTAGTCGTAGGGGAGCTCGGGGAGAGTGTACTTTTCAGCCATGATGATGCCTTTCATTAGAAAACTTGGCTCGTATTAAAGATTACCAGCGTAGCGTTTACTTTACTTTTCACGAATTGGGGAGCGTCACATTTATGTAAGACCACGCTCGAGCCTGTGGATTTTAGGCAGAGACTTTTCCCCACAACTGTGGATAACCCTGTGTATCAACAGGATTTTCAGGCTCGGTGCCCTATTCTGCATTGAAATACCTGGGTATGCACTCATGTGAATAACAGTGCTGTAAGTTCTCCACACTGTGGATAACTACTGTGGATAACACCTCTTTTTGGGGATGCGCGGGGGATAAACCGCAGAATTTTTACTTCCGTTCGGGGCGTTTTTCCCTCTACTAGCCAAAATATTGAGCCCCAAAAGAGGCTCTGAACAGCCTTATACGCTTCTTCTAGCCGGAGGCGGTGGATTAAGTGCACAGGGTTATCCACAGGTGTGGAAATTCTTGAGTTCCGCGGATTTAAAGGTGAAAAGCCCTTCTGTTTAAGAATTTACCCTCGGTTTTAACACCCGTAGAAGCCTGTAATTACAAGAATTTCCCTGCTGCACCCTCATTTTTAACACTTAGCGAGCTCGATACCGCCTCCATAAAATCACACGCGTGTAAGTTCTCCACACTGTGGAAAACCTCTGTGGATAACCATTTCGGCACGATACGGCACAGCAATACTGCAGCCGCACGGTACAGATGTGCACACCGCCTCATACAGCCCTCCCCCGGCTCCCGCAGCTCCCTTGTCGGCGCACCTACATGAGGGCAAAAGAAAAGAGCACCCGATCATTGGATGCTCTTAGAGTGAGTTGATAGATATTTCAGTTAAAAAGATACGGTACGGAATGCAGCCCAACCACGAACTGCACCCGCACCGCACATCCGTCGGTAGAAATACGAGTTACTCGTACACCGACGACAATCACCGATAAATAGAGAGTCGAACCTATCGAAGCGAGCTTCCGGTCTCGCCTCGGAGGCTTCCTTCGACCCCGTTATGTAATTAGTGTACACGGTTTCATTACGGTTGCAAAGCCAAAACCGTGATTTTCTTAAAATTTTTGTTATCGTTTCGTTATTTTTCACCCCTGGCAACCTCTTTGCACCCCTCAGAATTTTCATTCACACCCCTAAAACCCTTGATATTCCGCGGAATTCGGCTCGATGCACGAGTGTGCTTCTTGGTACGTTCTCATCTATACTTGTACCGGAAATCTTTTTAAATATGTCGTGTATCACCTACCTGCCCAAGGTTTTTGCAGTCACTGCGTGCAAAAAGATGACCCTAGCACCCTCTAAAAAATTAGCACCAAAGTGTCAACCATTACTTGACCGTACCAATTTCAGGTTGCGAGTAAGACCTTTCGCTACAATGGGTGCCAACACACCGCATCTCCCCTTAATAAGGGAGCTCCATATCCGATAAAAGAGGAACCAATCCCGTGTCCACACCAACCACGTCTGCGCAGCGGTCCGAAAATACCGCACACAGCGATTCCATCCAGTGGCTCTCCCCCCAGGAGCGAGAAGGCTGGCTCTTTATCAGCTCCATCATTTTCAACCTCACCCGCAAGCTGGAAAACCAGCTACAGACCGAAGCCGGCATTAGCTTCGTTGAATACATGGTGCTCGCGATGCTCTCCGAGTCCAAGGACAATTCCTTGACCATGACCGAGCTGGCAATTACCACCAACACCCTTCCCGCACGTCTCTCCCGCGTTGTGGCACGCCTGGAGAAGGACGGCTACGTCCGCCGCTCCCTCAGCGCGGAAGACCGCCGCGTCAGCATCTGCCACCTGCTCCCCGCAGGCGAACAGAAGGTGCAGGAGGTCGCACCCGGCCACGTGAACGAAGTACGCCGCCAGATTTTCGACCACCTCACCACCGAGCAGGTTGAGCACCTCGCAGAAATCGGCGAGGCAGTCCTCGGCAACACCCCCTCAAACATCATCTCGATTGATGCACTGCAGCGTGGGGACTACCCCGCACACTAACCTCCTCCACCCCACAGAGGGATGAGAGTTGAGAGAACCAGAGATAAGGCACATTCCCATTGGGAACGTGCCTTATCTCTTTAAAGGCGCGCGCAGAACAACCTTTACGGAGGTGGTTGGGGGCGCATCGGGGTTCTGACCACATCAGTTTCGCCGCATTTTCGAGAGATTTTTAAGATTTTTTTGCGCCCTCTAGCCCCGTGCGCAGGCACCCAACATGGTGTCTCTATGTTTACCTTGAGCTGTAGGGGTTGTGGTTTTTAAACCCGCTGTCTATCCCTGTTAAACCGCGAAATCTCAAGGAAACACACCCAATACCACACAATCCAAAGAAAATATTCAGGCTATCCACACTAAGGGTTGTGGTGACAATATGTCAGGGGTACCTTATCTGATTCACCGATTAGCCTTTTCTCTCTGTACATGGCGCACCCCACCCCTTACGATAAATATCAACAGGTTGCACCGCGCCATCCCGGCACCCAAAAGCAACCACCAGATAAGGAGAAACCATATGTCTAAGTCTTTCTACGACCTTCTGAACGAGCAGATCGGCCACGAGTTCGCTGCATCCCACCAGTACCTGTCCATGGCTATCTGGCTCGACGGTGAGGACCTTCCCCAGCTGGCTAAGTTCTTCTACCAGCAGTCCCTCGAAGAGCGCGAGCACGCACTCATGATGGTTCAGTACAAGCTGGACCGCGGCCACAAGGTCGAGATCCCCGC
The DNA here is from genome assembly GCF_001812895.1 of Rothia sp. HMSC069C04. Classification (NCBI taxonomy): domain Bacteria; kingdom Bacillati; phylum Actinomycetota; class Actinomycetes; order Micrococcales; family Micrococcaceae; genus Rothia; species Rothia sp. HMSC069C04. The sequence continues at coordinate 2,493 of NZ_KV810738.1, read as the reverse complement.
TGTTCCCGCTGTCAAGAACGACTTCGAGAACGTTCAGGAAATCGTTGACATGTCCCTGGCACAGGAGAAGGCTGTCACCGGTCAGATCGAGGCCCTGTTCTCCGCAGCACGCGCTGAGAACTACGCACTGGGCGAGCAGTTCATCCTCTGGTTCCTGAAGGAACAGGTTGAGGAAGTTGCAACCATGGAGACCCTGGTGACCATCGTGAAGCGCGCAAACGGCAACCTCTTCGACCTGGAGAACTACGTTGCACGCGAGCTGGCACACGACCACGGTCAGGAGTCCGGCGCACCCGCAATCGCTGGTTCCTAATCTTGCGTTCAGGCGGCTAGACACCTAGTCGACCACGCAGAATACCTGCAGAAATACTAAAACGTTCCGCCCTCACCGCACCACGCGGCGAGGGCGGAACGTTTATGCATATACGCCATAAAAGCACACCGCGGTGCACCGTCCAGGAGCTAAAAGCCGCCAGCCGGTACTCGAATACTCATACAGTGCAGAGTAAACTTAAAAGCCTTAGATGCCGCATAATATCGCGGCAGAAAGAGGAGAGAATGACTCACACCAACCCAGATACCCTCAGCCGCGGCTCATATAGCAACTCACGCCGCGTAGCCGACATTCTGCGTGCAGAATCAGTCGGCGGTACCGTACTTCTGATTGCGACGGTGCTGGCAGTAGTACTCGCCAACACCCCCGCATCCACCTTCTACTTTGGTCTGCGAGACACCGTTGTTGGTCCGGTCATCCCCGGCTTCAACCACCTGCAGATGAGCATCGGAACCTGGGCAGCAGACGGTCTGCTCGTCGTTTTCTTCTTCCTCACCGGCCTGGAGCTGAAGAAGGAATTCGTGATTGGTGACCTCAAGTCGCCCTCCACCGCTATTGTGCCGATTGCGGCCGCCTTCGGTGGCGTGGCAGTGCCCGCGATTATCTACACGGCGCTGAACTTCACCAGCCCCACCGCTCTGCACGGCTGGGCGATCCCCACCGCAACCGATATTGCGTTCGCGGTGTCTGTTCTCGCCGCCGTGGGTACTTTCCTCCCCTCGGCGATGCGTGTCTTCCTGCTGACCCTGGCAGTGGTCGATGACCTGATTGCGATCTGCATTATCGCGATCTTCTACACCAATAACTTCCACGGCGAGTACCTGCTCTTCGCGCTCATTCCCCTCGCTCTTTTTGCGTTCATTGCCTACCGCGGTGAGACCATGCTGCACCTGAAGCCGCTGGCTGCCTGGCTGCTACTTCTGCCCCTGGGTATTATCACCTGGGCGCTCTTCCTCGAGTCCGGTATTCACGCGACCATTTCCGGTGTGGTTCTCGGCTTCCTGGTGCCCGTGAAGATGTCCGCTCGCTCTGAGGCGGCACAGGCTGAACACGGTCTTGCAGAGGTGCTGGAGCACCGATTCCGTCCCCTCTCTACCGGCATCTGCGTGCCGATTTTCGCATTCTTCAGCGCGGGTGTGGCTGTGGGCGGTTTTGAAGGCCTCGGACGCGCCCTCACCGACTCGGTGGCGGTCGGCATTATGGTCGCACTGGTTGCCGGTAAAACCATCGGTATTTTCGGCACCACCTGGCTCGTGACTCGCTTCAAGAACGCTAACCTCGATCCGGACATCGCATGGATTGACGTGATCGGTCTGGCTGCAACCGGCGGTATCGGCTTCACCGTGTCCCTGCTGGTCGCTGAGCTGTCCTTCCCGCACGGCTCTCCGCACACCGAAGACGCAAAGATTGCGATTCTCGTTGGCTCTGTTCTGGCTGCCATTGTGGGCGCGGCTATCCTGTCTCGCCGTAACAAGCACTACCGTGCCCTGGCTGAGAAGGAAAGCGTGGACGCTGACGACAACGGCATCCCCGATGTCTTCGAGGGCACCTACCGTGACCCGAAGGCTGAAGCCTAGCCAGAACCTCTAAGGTCTACTACCTTCTCTACACCCCGATTCCTCGCTGATCATGATGTCTCACCGCACTACCTCACGTCGCCGTACAGCACGAGCAGGGCAGGCGCCCGCGCCTCCTTCTAGGTATGCAGAGATATCAGCACGCGTGGTTATCGGGGTGTATTCTTTTGCCGCGCTTCTGACCACGTTTGCGTGGGTTATCTCTCCTCTGCGGCGCGGTCGCGGCTTCACCTGGTGGGAAGTCACCGCTGACCTGCTGAATATTCCCTCCACGCATACTCTGCCCAGCGCCATTACGATGATTGTGCTGGTTTCCGGACTGATTGTGCGCAAGCGCGCTGCCCTCATTGCAGCCATCGTTTTCCAGGTGCTGGGCGCACTGATTGCGACCCATAGCGCCTTCACGCTGGCGTTCCCCGCGGGGATTATGCCGAAGGACCGTATTTTCTCCTCGACGGTCGATACTCTCTCCATCGTGTTTGCGTGTGTGCTGGTGCCGTTCCTTTTCTCGATTCGTTCAGCGTTCCCGGCGCGCATTGGTCGCCTCTCGTGGGCGGGGGCGGCTGCTACGGCGGCTGGCGG
>NZ_KV810737.1:0-448 GCF_001812895.1 Rothia sp. HMSC069C04 | reverse complement strand
TGTTGGCAAATGTTGGTTTGGTGAGTCAAGACTACGGCCGTTATGAACTGACTGTGCGTGAAAACCTCCTGCTGGGTTTGCCGCAGGCGGCGGTTGAGCGTCTTGGTGATGCTGATTTGTGGTCGGCTTTGTCGGTGGCTTGTGCTGATGATTTTGTGCGTGGTCTTGAGGGTGGTTTGGATGCTCAGTTGGGTGAGTCGTTTGGTGGTGTTGGTCTTTCGGGTGGTCAGTGGCAGCGTTTGGCGTTGGCGCGTGTGGTTCTTCGGGATGCGCCGGTGTGGGTGTTGGATGAGCCGACCAGTGCTGTGGATGCTGAGACTGAGGAGGAGATTTTTGCTCGGTTGAAGGTGGCTGCTGGTGGTCGTCTGGTGGTGTTGGTGTCTCATCGTGCGTGGACGTTGCGTGGTGTTGATTCTGTGGTGGTGTTGGATGGTGGGTGTGTGGTGGA
>NZ_KV810736.1:497302-582981 GCF_001812895.1 Rothia sp. HMSC069C04 | reverse complement strand
TATTTTCGATGTCCAAGAAACGGGAGGCAGTTCAAACACAGGGAACCGGGGTCTTTAGTTTTTAATCCTTTGCTACGGACTAAGCGTTCTTCGCATGGTCCAGCAGCTGAGCCGCAATACCGTTATAGGTGTGCGGAGTCAGAGCCGACAGACGCGCCTCAGCCTTGGGGGAGAGGCCCAGAGTAGCCACAAACTCCTTCAGACGAGCAGCATCCACGCGGTGACCGCGAGTCAGCTCCTTCAGACGCTCATACGGGTTCTCCATGCCGGGAACACCTGCGATAGCCTCAGCGCGCATCACCATCTGGATCGCCTCAGCCAGAACCTCCCAGTTCGCATCCAGATCAGCGGAAATAACCTCGGTCGCAATATCCAGACGCTCAAGGCCCTTCACCACATTGGAGATAGCCAGCACCGAGTGACCAAACGCCACACCAATATTGCGCTGCGCCGAGGAGTCAGTCAGGTCACGCTGCCAACGAGAAGTCACCAGGGTCGAACCCAGCGAATCCAGCAGAGCGTTAGAGAGCTCCAGGTTAGCCTCCGCATTCTCAAAGCGAATCGGGTTCACCTTGTGCGGCATAGTGGACGAACCGGTCGCACCAGCCACCGGAATCTGACGGAAGAAACCAATCGAAATGTAGCTCCACACATCGGTGCAGAGGTTGTGCAGCACGCGGTTGAAATGAGCGATATCCGAGTACAGCTCAGCCTGCCAGTCGTGCGACTCAATCTGGGTGGTCAGCGGGTTCCAGGTCAGGCCCAGGTGCTCCACAAAACCACGAGAAACAGCCTGCCAATCAGCGTCAGGAACCGACGCATAGTGAGCAGCGTAAGTGCCGGTCGCACCATTAATCTTGCCGAGGAACTCGGTAGCAGCAGCGTGCTTCACCTGACGCTTCAGACGGTAGGCGAGAACACCCAACTCCTTACCCAGGGTGGAGGGAGTTGCAGGCTGACCGTGAGTGCGGCACAGCATCGGCACGTCGCGGCCTTCCTCAGCCAGCTTCAGCAGAACCTCAATCAGGTTCTCAGCAGCCGGAACCCACACGTTCTCAACAGCATCCTTGATGCCCAACGCGTAGGCGAGGTTGTTAATGTCCTCAGAAGTGCAGCCGAAGTGAACCAGCGGCACCAGGTGACCCAGGCCCAGACCCTCCAGACGGCGGCCAATGTAGTACTCAACCGCCTTCACATCGTGAACGGTGACTGCCTCAATCTCTGCCAGCTCAGCGACAGAATCAGCGTTGAAATCGGTCACAATGGCGCGCAGGCCCTTCTTCTGCTCCTCGCTCAGCGGGGACAGACCCGGCAGCACCTCGTGCTCGCACAGGTAAATGAACCACTCAACCTCAACGTGGATGCGGTCGCGGTTCAGCGCCGCCTCAGAGAGGTAGTTGGTCAGGGGTGCGGTCACGGAAGCGTAGCGTCCGTCCAGGGGGCCCAGCGCAAGTTCGCCGGTGCCCAGGTCAATACGGCCAGAAGGCAAGAAGGTGTTATTGGTGTGAGACATAACTCTATTTTTGCATGAATTCGCCGAAAAAAAGAGGCGGGCAGAGCATATGGACGTGATGGGTGGCTGGGTTAGTTGCAGAAATATGACAAAACGAGGGGGTGCGGAGGGGGCATTTTTTGGGTTTTGAGGGGCAAAAACGTGCGAATTCTTCGAAACAAGCCTGAGTTATCCACAGGTTGGCGTACTCCGCCTGCACGGTCACCGCGGCAGATTTAGCCTAAAACAAACCCAAACACAGGACAGAAACAGGCGCACAAACAACCAGTCCAACCACCGAAAGGACGCCCCATGAACACAATCGTCGACACCGCACCGCCTCCCGCACCCCAGCTGCCCCGCATCGAACCAACCGATATCCTCCGCGCAGCAGGACACATGGGCATCGGCACCGCCGCCGGCCACGCCCTCGCCACCCAGCTTATGGCCGCCGCCGCCCTCGCCCGTGCCAAAGGCGCAGAACTCTCCCACAGGATGCGCACCGAAGCCCAAGAAATCCGCACCGCACACCAACGCGCCAACGAACTCAACGGCGACCGCTGGGCATCCGAAGCCGGACGCGCCTACCGGCGACAACTCGAAGAACACCGCGAAAAAATCCGCAACCAGGCCGAACAAGCCGAAGGCACCGCCGCCATGATTGCCGCAGCCGGAGAAGAACTCGCCAACGACCTCACCGGCAAAGCGCAGGCAATCAAAGCCGCCGCCTCCGCCGTAGATAACCTACTCGGCAAAATTGCCGACGGCGCTGCGGACGCACTCGAAAAGCTCAACCCCGGCGAAATCATCGCCCGCTCAGGCGTGCAAAAAGCCCAGTCAACGCTCGATTCGCTCATGCACGTGAACCTGCCCGACGGGCTGAGCTCGCTCATCCGAACCCACTAACCCCACCCTAGGAGACACCATGATTACCGGACCCACCGTTGCGCCCATCGGTGACCTCAGCAACTCCGCAGGGCCCACCGCAGGCACCATCAGCGTTGAGCTTGAAGAAATGCCCGCCATTGCCGACGGCCTCGACGCCGTCAGCCGCACCTGCGCCGACCGCACCATGCCGATTCTTGGCATCGCCACCGAGACTCGGCTCTTCCTCGGCATTAACGGACGTGCCCAGCAGGCTGCCGCTATTTGCGCCGTCCTTGCTGCAGACCTCGGTATGAGTGCCGCAAAGTTCGGCGTCACCGCAGCCACCGTCCGAGCCGCCCACAGCTCCTACCTGCAGGTTGAAAACACCGTCGCAGGCTGGTTCGAATCCATGGGCATCGCAAAGGACGGCAAGCTACCCGACGGACGCAGCACCCGAGGTCACTTCCGCGGCCTCATCGCTGGAGAACCCGGCGAAGCTACCTACCTCTTGAAGCTCACCATTCCCGAGCTTGGGTACTTCTCGGCATCTCGGACGCTGCCGTATTCGCCTCTCGTGGCGGGTATTCTTTTCGGCTTCACCGCCTACATGGATGCCAAATGGAATCCTGAAATTGCCCGTCAGCGAGCATTTGACCGCCTTGCAAGCATGTTTGGCATTCCGCGAGGACTTGCTCGAAAGGCACTGGGCGGTGGTCTATCTAACCTCATCAAGGCAGCTATCGGTGGAAACGCGGTTTACAACGTCCGTACAGCCTCTGCGGAGGAATACGGTATTGCTACGCATCGCGGCGAGAAAAACCAGCTCTCTGTGGGCGCCAGCTCGGAACGTCTTCTGGCGGCGGCGCAGGCGCAGGACCTTGAACTTGAACGTTCCCGGCAGGACCCTTTGACCGCTGAACGTAGTGCCGTACTCGTCACCGTTATGTACGAAGCAGGACATGAAGGCGACCCTGCCCATGCGCTGTATGTGGTGAGCATTCCGGGTACTATCTTTGGATCTTGGGGTGGATCCATCATAGATGGCGAGGGGACTCTCCGTGAAGCAGCGGGCCCAGACCAGATGAACTCTGCGTACATGATGATTTTGCAGGCTCTGCGTGATGCTGGTGCTCCCAAGGGTGCTCGTGTATACATGGAGGGCTTCAGCCAGGGAGCAATGATCGCCCACAACATGGCGAATAGTGCTGAAGTCGCCAAAGAAATCAATATTGTGGGTGTCTATGCCCAAGCTGCCCCGATGCGAGGTATGTCAGCCAAACAACGTGACTTTGCCGTGGATTACGTGGAGGGTGACGGCGATGGGGTTCCTGATATAGCAAAGAAGATTCCCTTGCCACAGATTTTTGGAGAACCGTGGCATCCTGATGAACGCGATACGGTAATCACCGTCAATAACCATGAGCATCATGCCGTAAATTACCACGAAGCCCTACACCGTGAAGGGCATAGCGGCAAGGTGCCTGGCGGCATGCGCGCCGCAATGGATGGTAAAGAGTATGTGCTGGGGGAACAGAAGGTTACCTCCGCCTCAAACCTGCCGGACGGTCTGCCTCCCGCTCTACGAGTGGGTATAACTATCAAACGTACCGAGGGCTACGCTGTTGCAGCCCTTGCATCAGGAACTATCCCTGGTGGCTTGGGTATAGTTGAGGGGATTGATCAGCTGACAGGCGGGCGCCTGGGGCAAGCAAAGCGTGGTATCGAAGATACCGTCTCAGATGTCCAACAGGGCATGGAGATTGCCAAGCAGAGGGCCGAGGGTCTCCAGCGAGAAGCTGGAGAAACCGTACAGGCGGCTGCTAAGCAAATCCCCGCCGTCATCGAGGGCATCAAAAAGACCATCCCTCACCCCGAGCCGACTCCGCAGGAATCTCAGAACCCGCAGCCTGCATGGCCCGAAATGCCTGTGCCGCAGATGCCCAAGGTGCCCCTCCTGCAGGGATACAACCCGCAGCATCTGCCGCCCGCCATCAAGATGCCGAGCGACCTGAGCCGCCCCGAGCCTGCCCACATCAAGATGCCGAGCGACCTGAGCCGTCCGGAGCCTGCGCCCATCAAGATGCCCACTCGAATCGAGGCAGAGGGGCAGCTACCCCCTGCAGGTCTAATCCCGCCGGACATTCTGCCCAAACCTGCAGATCTGCATACGCACATCGAAAAGGCTGTTACTCAGCCAATCATCGATCAGCTGCAGCTCCCTAACGCGGGTTCCGCGCTCAAGAATCCTCCAATCTTCGGAGCCAGGCAAGGCGGAGACTACGACGGCGTTGAGTCGCTCATTCCCATCCTGCCAGGCCAGAAGCCGGCACCCATGCTCCCGCCCAAGAGCATTGACCCCGGCTTCCTCGCACCAACTCCGCCCGAGAACATCGACCCCGGGTTTCGCGCCCCAGGCCCTCCCGAGGATCTGACTCCCCTCGAGGAGCGTGAACCCCTGATGGTCTAAACACCGAGTCTAAAAGCATCAATCTCAAGGACTCTGTATCTCAAAGACTCGGTGGAGGGTGGAGGGGACGAGTAGAGTAGAGAAGAGAAAAGGAGGGGCGCCACCGGGAACAACCCCGGCGGCGCCCCTCCATCTTTGCGTACAGCACTCGCGGCCAGTATCTGCTGCCTGCACAGTTACAGCTTGCTCGCGACCTGCTCTCCAGGTGAGAAGCGTTAGCCTCCGAGCCGCCCGCAGGCACATACTGGAACCATGAGCCAGTCAGCTGAACACGCCAACATCCCGGTCCGCCCCGTCTTCAACACCCTGCCCAGCTACGCGGCAGGCAAGCCGCCCACACCCGTTGAAGGCCTCACTCAGTACAAGCTCTCCTCGAACGAGAACCCGCTGGGCCCCGTACCCGAGGTTGCGCGCGTCCTCGCAGAATTTGCGACAGCGCACCGCTACCCCGACCCGCTCTCCACCGCCCTGCGTCAGAAGCTCTCCGCACGGCTCGGCGTGGACGCTGACGACATCGTCACCGGTGCCGGAAGCCTCGGTGCGCTCAACCAAATCCTCAAAACCTTCGCCGGCGTAAACGCCGACGGCGTGCAGGATGAAGTCATCTACGCCTGGCGCTCCTTCGAGGCATACCCGATCCTCGTCGGCATTATGGGCGCTCGCAGCGTGCAGGTGCCGAACCTGCCCGACGGCTCACACGACCTGGACGCCATGGCGGCAGCCATCACCGACCGCACCCGCCTGATCCTGGTCTGCACCCCCAACAACCCGACCGGCCCCGCCGTCACCGAAAGCCAAATCCGTGCGTTCCTGGAGAAGGTGCCCGCCCACATCCCCGTGGTGATTGATGAGGCGTACTTCGAGTTCTGCGCCGCCTCCACCGTGCCGGAAGGTGAAGAAGCCCCGCTGAACGGCCTGGACATCTACCGCGACTATGAGAACGTCATTATTCTGCGCACCTTCTCCAAGGCGCAGGGCCTGGCGGGTCTGCGCGTGGGCTACTCGATTTCGCACCCGCAGATTACGCAGCACCTGCGCGTGGCGGCAACCCCGTTCGCCGTGACGGCGCTGGCTGAGGCGGCGGCTATCGCCTCCATCGAGCATGAGGATGCGGTGATGGAGCGCGTGAGCCACCTGGTCTCTGAGCGTGAGCGCGTGACCGCCCGCTTGCGCGAGCTGGGGTACGAGTTCCCGAGCACCTACGCGAACTTTGTATGGCTGCCGCTGGGGGAGCGCACGGGTGAGTTCGTGCAGCTGATGGCTGAGCATGCGCTGTCGGTGCGTGCGTTTGGTACCGAGGGTGTTCGCGTGAGTATCGGTGAAGTGGAGGCGAACGACCGTTTCCTCTCGCTCTGCGAGGTCTTCGCGAAGGGTCTCTAGAGCCTCTTGTGAAGGGGCGGGAGTGCCCACCCTGCCCTGTTTGAGCCCTAATTGAACAATGTACTATTTTCCCTTGTCGAGGTTTGTTTGGGCTTTTCAAATGGTTCTCGCGCGGAAAAAATGATGACCCGAAAAAGCTCTCAATAGTTAAATTAAACCTCCCGTATATTCCTGAAAAAGAATATATGGGAGGTTTAATTTAATGATGTTCAAATAGTGAATGACAGGGCATAATACGCTGTGTTATCAGCGTAACTGCCGCGAGATAAAGCCGAAAAGAGTAGACTGGTAACTATATATGCCCAGACCCTCACAGGCTTGCCGGAACACCTCAAACCCTGCACCATCAGGTGAAAGTTGAGACTAAAACCCAAGTCGCTGAGGGCCAAGCCCTCGTCACGTGTGGAGGTTAGATGCACGAGAACGACAAGTACCCGGGAGTGCCCGAGCGCATCCAGCTCATGGATGAGAACGGCACCGTCCACGAACACCCCACCTTCAGCCGATACGTCAAAGACGTCGATGGTGATACCCTGCGCGAGGCCTACCGCCTCATGTACACCACCCGCCGCTTCGACGACGAGGCGACCGCCCTGCAGCGCCAGGGCCAGCTCGCCCTGTGGGTTCCTAGCCGAGGCCAGGAGGCCGCGCAGGTCGGCTCCGCACTGGCCTACGCCCCCAACGACTACATCTTCCCCTCCTATCGTGAGCACGCCGTCGCCCTGGCGCGCGGTGTGGATTTCCGCGATCTGATTACCATCTTCCGCGGCACCACCACCCACGGTTGGGACATGAAGGCCCACAACTTCCACACCTACACCAAGGTGCTGGCCGCCCAGACCCTGCACGCCGTCGGCTACGCCATGGGCCTGAACTTCGATGCCGATATCGAGGCTGAAACCGGCAAGCGCCCCACCGGCCAGGGCCAGGCCACCGACCCCGCAACCGACGCGCAGAAGCCCGCCGTCGCGGTCTACTTCGGCGACGGCTCCTCCAGCGAGGGCGACGTTCACGAATCCATGGTCTTTGCGGCCTCCTATGACGCCCCGGTGCTCTTCTTCGTGCAGAACAACCGCTGGGCCATCTCGGTTCCCTTCGAGGTGCAGTCGCGCGTGCCGATTTCGACCCGAGCCGCCGGTTACGGCTTCGAGGGCCTGCGCGTGGACGGCAATGACATCCTGGGCGTGCTCGCGGTGACCCGTTACGCCATGGAGAAGATTCGTGCCGGCGAGGGCCCCGTGCTCATCGAGGCCGAGACCTACCGCCTGGGCCCGCACACCACTGCCGACGACCCCACGAAGTACCGCACCGAGGCCGACCTTGAAGGGCCGCTGCACCGCGACCCCATGATTCGCCTCGAGAAGTACCTGCGCGAGCAGGGCTACGCCGACGATGCCTTCTTCGAGGAGGTTGCCGAGTCTGCCCAGAAGGTCGCATCCGGCGTGCGCGACGCCGTACTTTCCGCCGAGGTGGCAGACTTTGAGCACTTCTTCGACCGCGTCTACGCCCAGGAACACCAGCAGGTTGAGGACGACCGCGAATTCTACCGCACCTACAACGCAGGCTTTGAAGAGGAGTAAAGATGAGCGAAAACATTGAGCGTTTGACCCTCGCCAAGGCCATTACTCGCGGCCTGGAGGATGCCCTGGAGGCTGACCGCACCGTGGTTCTGCTCGGTGAGGATATCGGCAAGCTTGGCGGCGTGTACCGCGTGACCGAGGGCTTGCAGGCCCGCTTCGGCAACCGCCGCGTCATGGATAGCCCGCTGGGGGAGTCCGGCATTATCGGCACCTCCATCGGCATGGCGCTGCGCGGGTACCGCCCCGTTCCCGAGATTCAGTTCGACGGCTTCGTTTTCCCCGCCTTCAACCAAATCACGAGCCAGCTTGCGAAGATTCACAACCGCACCGATAAGCAGTACATCGTGCCGGTGACGATTCGTATTCCCTACGGCGGCGTGATTGGCTCGGTGGAGCACCACTCCGAGTCACCCGAGGCGCTGTTCGCCCACACCGCCGGCCTGCGCATCGTGACCCCCTCGAGCCCGCACGAGGCCTACTGGATGACCCGCAAGGCGATTGAGTGCCCGGATCCGGTCATTATCTTTGAGCCCAAGCGCCGCTACTGGCTCAAGGGGGACGTGGACCTGAACGACACCTCCTTCGACCCGTTTAGCGCCAAGGTCGTGCGCGAGGGTACCGACGCCACGATTGTTGCGTACGGTCCGCTGGTGCCGGTGGCCCTGGCAGTTGCGGAGGCCGCGGTTGAGGACGGCCGCTCGATCGAGGTGATTGACCTGCGCTCGATTTCTCCACTGGATGTGCCGACCGTGGCCGCCTCGGTGGCGAAGACCGGCCGACTGATTATCGCCCACGAGGCTCCCACCTTCGGCGGCATGGGTGGTGAGCTGGCGTCCGCGATTACGGAGCGTTGTTTCTACAGCCTGCAGGCCCCGGTGATCCGCGTGGGTGGCTACTACATGCCGTACCCGGTTTCCCGCGTGGAGGAGGAGTACGTGCCAGATATTGACCGCATCCTGGAGGCGGTTGATCGCGCTTTCGATTACTAGGCGCGGTTTCGGGGTTGGTATGTGCACCCCGCTTCTTGACGCTTCGTTCTGAGGTGTGTCGCCGGCCCGAAACCGACGGCACGCTCGCGGCGGGTAGGACCGCCCATAATATTCCATGTAGGGTATATACCCTAGTGAGAGGTAAATATGTCCCAGATTTTTTCGCTTCCCGACGTGGGCGAAGGCCTGACCGAGGCTGAAATCCTCAGCTGGAAGGTCGCAACCGGCACCGAGGTCGCCATCAACGATGTGCTGGTCGAGATTGAAACCGCGAAGAGCGTCGTCGAACTGCCCTCGCCCTTCGCCGGCACCGTCGAAGAACTGATGGTCGCCGAGGGTGAGACCGTCGAGGTGGGTACCCCCATCATCCGCATCTCCGGTGGCGACGGCGCGGCCCCGGCCGCCCCCGCCGCGCCGCAGCAGGAGACCGAATCCGGCACCGCGCTGGTCGGCTCCGGACCCAAGGCGGACGCCGTTAAGCGCCGCGCACGTAAGCGTCCCGTCTCCGCGGCCCAGCCCGCACCTGCCGCCCCCGCATCACCCGCGGCGCCGACAGTTCAGGCACCCGTGGCGCACACTCCCGCTGACTCGGCAAACCGTAACCAGGGCCTGCTGAGCGAGCTGGCTGAGCGCGCCTCCCGCTTTGTGGAGAACACCCCGCTGAACTCGGTGGTGCAGCGTCTGGCCCACGAGCCCATCGCCGCCCAGACCCCGGCACCCGCGCAGGACTCGGCTCCCGCGCCGACTTTGGCTCCCGAGCAGGTTCCGCACCGCCCTACCCTGGCGGCCCCTCCGGTGCGTTTGGCCGCTAAGGAACTCGGCGTCGACCTGGCCCACGTGACCGCCACCGGTGCCCGCGGCCAGGTGACCAAGCAGGACCTCATGAACTACGTTGCCCACCTCAAGGACGTGCAGCACAGCGGTGCCCGCCAGCCCTTCTGGCAGGGTGCAACCACCCCGGGCGACCGCATCGAGCGCATCCCGGTGCGCGGCGTGCGCAAGGCCACCGCGAAGGCCATGGTCGCCTCGGCCTTCAGCGCCCCGCACGTGTCGATTTTCGTGGACGTGGATGCATCCCGCACCATGGAGTTCGTCAAGCGCCTGAAGAAGTCCCGCCACTTTGAGGGCGTGAAGGTCACCCCGCTGCTGGTTCTGGCCGCCGCGGTGATTTGGGCCGCCGAGCGCAACCCGCAGGTCAACGCAACCTGGACCGACAGCGAGATCCAGATTAAGCACTACATGAATCTGGGTATCGCTGCGGCGACCCCGCGCGGCCTGATGGTTCCGAACATCAAGGATGCCCAGGAGCTTTCCCTGCGCGAGCTTGCGATTGCCCTGAACAACCTGACCACTCGCGCTCGTGAAGGCAAGACCCAGCCGGCAGAGATGGCGAACGGCACCCTGACCATTACGAATATCGGTTCGCTGGGCATTGATACCGGTACCCCGATTATCAACCCGGGTGAGGTTGCGATTGTGGCCTTCGGTACCATCAAGCAGAAGCCGTGGGTGGTTGACGGCGAAGTGATTCCTCGCTGGGTGACGACCCTGGGCGGTTCGTTCGATCACCGCGTGGTGGACGGCGACCTCTCGGCTCGCTTCATGGCCGATGTGGCAGCAATTCTTGAGGAGCCTGCACTGCTGCTGGACCACTAGGCGGCACATTTTAGCTAGTCAGTGTCGTATTGCTGGGTGGCTGAGGCTGTTGAGGATACAGATATTTAGATACAGAAAACCTCCGGTACCTTACGTAAGGTACCGGAGGTTTTCTGTACGGTTTATCCCTATCGCAACGAGGCGCGGGCGCTTAGAAGACTAGGTGTCCAGAAGCCTAGGCGTCCTCGCGTGCCACCTGGTCACTCGGGTACTTGTCCACGCGGCGGTGGTACAGACGTCCGCACAGGCCGCCGAGGATAGCGCCGAGGAAGCTCAACGCCAGAACCAGCAGAACCGCGAGCAGACCGTTCGCGAAATCGCCCGCAATCAGCTTCTGCAGGGACAGGGACGCGACACCGTTCTGGAACAGTTGAGGCGCGAGGAAGGTTGCCAGGGACCCGATAATGAGCGCCATAATCTGCCAGAGCCATACGGCAATGCCCTGCTTCGCGCCGGCGAATCGTGCCATGCGTCCCGCAGCATAACCGCCCACCAGGTAGGCGAAGAAAATGAGCACACTCAACGCCACCGCGACCGGCACGGCGTTCGACGCGCCGCTGAAGAGTCGGGAGACCACCGAGGCGTACTCGATGGACTCGCTCTGACCGGTCAGGGTCAGCCACGACTGGATAGCCCACAGGCCACCGTCCATGAGGGAGATGGTGATTAGCCAGCCGAGCAGACCGGGTAGCAGGTGCATGCGGGAGTAGCGGCTCTTCTGCATGGACAGCGCGGTTGCGGCGGTGAGGATGGGTTCCGAGCCAGCGGCATCACCTGCGGGGGCGGGGATGACGAAGTGGTCATCTGCCGCGGGGGCAGCCTGCGGGGCGCTGGGTGCCGCATGGGCGTTGCCGGGTGCGGGCACCTCGTAGCTTGCCGCGGGGGCAGGCGCGGTAGCGGGGGCAGGGGTTGCGCCGCCGCGTACGTTGTCCGCGCTGGGGGTCGCGGGCTTGTCGAGCCAGCTGAGGTTGTCGGTAGCGGGTTCGCCCAAGTCAGCACCGGAGTCTGCACTTTGAGCGGCGCTGTTTGCGGAGAGGACCGGCTGGGTTGCGGTAGCCGCCTCGGTGAGGGGGCGGGTCGCATCCTGCGAGGACTGCGCGGAGGACTGCGCCGAAGAGGCCGCCTCGCGCGCCTTTTCGTGGGCGCGGCGTGCGGCGTTCAGGTCCTCATCGGTCAGAACCACGGTGGGGTCGTCGGAGGAGAATGCCGCCTCCCACAGGTCACTTTCGGTGGGGGAGGACGCCGCGGTGGCCGGGCGCTGCTGCGGGGTGTTGTTCTGTGCGTTCATTAAATCCTTTGGATTCTAGTCCTGGGTGCTGATTTAGCGGTTGCGGTCAGCGTAGAAGGCGCGTGCTTCTTCCAGGGCTTCTGCGGAGTAGGTGTGCGGGTATGCCGGGCGTTCGTTCTCGTCCAGGGTGCGGATGACGCGGCCGGGGTTGCCCACCACGAGGGAGTTTTCGGGGACATCCTTGGTGACGACGGTGCCCGCGCCAATCACGGAGTTCTTGCCGATGGTCACACCGCCCAGGATGATGGCGCCGCCACCGATCCAGACGTTGTCTTCAACGGTGATGGGCTCGCCACCTTCCCAGTATGCGGCGCGGTCGATCGGGTTGAGCGGGTGGGTGGGGGTGAGGAACTGTACGTTGTTGCCGACGAGCACGGTGGAGCCGATACGGATCGGGCAGACGTCCAGGAAGACGCAGCCAAAGTTGAAGAAGGAGCCGTCACCAATATAGGTGTTCACGCCGTAGTCGAAGCGTGCGCCCGGGCGGATGTGCGAGTGCTCGCCCAGGTGGCCGAGGTGTTCACGGTAGACGTGCATTGCCTGTGCCTGCTCGCCGCGTGCGTAGTGTTCTTCGGCGAGGACGGTTGCAGCGTGGATGCGCTTAGTCTGCGCGGCGCATTCGGCGTCGGGCATGTAGGCGGCGCCGGAGACCATGCGGTTGAAGATGTCGCCGTTGGGGCGCTGCGGGGTGTGCATTAGTGGGCTCCTCCCAGAAGGTAAGCAAGTGCGATGATGGCCATTCCGAACAGGATGACGACTCCTCCGGCGATAGCGAATCGTTTGGAAATTTCGCGGAGGAGCTTCTTGAACTGTTCGTCAGTGATGTCTTGCTGTCGTTTACTCATGCTTTAAGTATCCCAGAGTTGCTTGGGTTTACCTTAGTGTTTCGGCGTTTATTGCGGTATCTGGGGCGGGTGTACCGTGTGATTTTCAGCGTGGAAAGAAGCGCTGCTGAGTTGAAGCGTGAGGGTGTAGGAAGGCACAATCAATGCATGACTGAGGCTCAGAAGAACACGAACCTGCAGGATGCGGCGGCACCTGCATCCCCCGCTGGCGCGTCGGCTGGTGCGCATCCGTTGGCGCATCGCCCCTGGTTGAAGAATTATTCTTCGTGGACTGCCCGCGATATTGAGCTACCCGAAACCTCGCTGAGCCACCTCATTGACGAGGCGGTCCGCACCGTACCCCACAAGGTGGCGCTGGAGTTCTTTGGCGCGACCACAACCTACGCCGAGTTGGGGGATCAGATTGAGCGTGCTGCGGAGGGTCTGCGCGTAGCGGGTGTGCAGCCGGGTGACCGTGTGGCGCTGATTTTGCCGAACTGTCCTCAGCATATTGCGGCGTTCTACGCGATTTTGCGCCTGGGCGCGATTGTGGTGGAGCATAACCCTCTGTACACGGGTGCCGAGTTGCGCCACATGTTTGAGGACCACGGCGCGAAGGTCGCGATTGTGTGGGATAAGATCGCCTCGCATATTACGGGTCTTCCGGCGGATATCCGCCCGAACCATATTTATTCGGTGAACATGATTTCGGCGATGCCCGCGCTGATGCGTACCGCGCTGAAGCTGCCGTTGAAGAGCGCGCGTGCTTCGCGTGAGAAGCTGACCGGTCCTGCGCCGGGTACGGTGTCGTGGGCTCAGCTGGTGAAGAGCGAGCGTATTGACCCGTCGCATCGCCGCCCGACCGCGCACGATATTGCGCTGCTGCAGTACACCTCGGGTACGACCGGCCTGCCGAAGGGCGTGATGCTCACGCACCGCAACCTGGAGTCTAACGGCCGCATGGGTGAGGCATGGATTAACCCGGGCGATGACGAGGTGATTTACTCGGTTCTGCCGCTGTTCCACGCCTACGGTATGACCCTGGGCGTGACGATTGCGTCGCTGTGCCGTGCCCGCCTGGTGCTGTTCCCGACCGTGGACATGGACCTGATTTTGAAGGCGATGAAGAAGACCCGCCCGACCATTCTTCCTGCGGTTCCGCCGGTGTATCGCCGCCTCATGGATGAGGCGAAGAAGCATGGTGTGTCCCTGGAGGGTATCCGTTACGCGGTCTCTGGCGCGATGAACCTGCCGCCTGAGCTGGTTGCCGAGTGGGAGGAAGCGTCCGGCGGTTTCATGGTGGAAGGCTACGGCCTGACCGAGTGCGCGCCGCTGGTGTCCTGCAACCCGCTTAATGACACTCGCCGTGCCGGTTTTATTGGTGTTCCGTTCCCCTCCACCGATATTCGTGTGGTGGACCCGGAAACTGGCGAGGACGTGCCTGATGGTGAAGAGGGCGAGCTGTGGGTGAAGGGCCCTCAGCGTTTTGCTGGCTACTGGAAGCGTGAGGACGAGACGGCGAAGACCATCACCCCCGAGGGCTGGTTGCGTACCGGCGATATTGTGCGCCTGGACGAGGACTACTTCATTCAGATTGTCGACCGCATCAAGGAAGTCATTATTACCGGCGGTTTCAATGTCTCCCCGACGGAGGTTGAGGTCGCCCTCAAACAGCACGACATGGTCGCGGATGCGGCGGTAGTCGGTATTCCACTGCCCGCCGGTGGCGAGATGGTGGTCGCCGCTGTGGTTCCCGCCCCGGGTCGAGTGGTGCAGGAACATACTCTGCGTGAGCACTGCTATTCGAAGGTGACCCGTTATAAGGTTCCGCGCCGCATCGTGGTGGTGGATGACCTGCCCCGTTCGATGCTGGGTAAGGTTCTGCGCCGTAAGGTGCGTGAGCAGCTGATTGCTTCGGGCGAGTTCGATCAGTAGGTTGATTCCCCGTCCGCCCGTAACGGGTGGCGCTATGGACGCCGGCTTGGGTTTATTCACCCGGGCCGGCGTTTTGTGTGTGCCTGAATACATGGCTAATGACGCTTTGTGACCTGGCAAATAATCACCGCATGACGAATTGTGACAAAATATGACGACCTTGACGTTCTGTGTCTCATGAATAGCCATTAACTTCCACACCCGCCCTTGTGCGTGCTGTAATTGTCCCATCATCATTCCCATCGGATGTGCTAGCACCAACGTGAGCACCCGGTGGAACGCATCATCATTCAACAGAAAGATTCATAGCCGTGAAGAAGTTTGCTGCTGCACTCGCAGTTGTCCCCATGGTCTTTGGCCTGGCAGCCTGCGGTTCCACCAACTCCTCCTCTTCCTCCAGCTCCAAGAAGGTCACCATCGGTGTGGTTGGCTCTGAGAAGTTCAACAAGACCCTGAAGGAAGAAGCTAAGAAGCAGGGTATCGACATTGAGTTCAAGGAGTTCAGCGCTTACACCGAGCCGAACCCCGCACTGGACGCCGGTGATATCGACATGAACCGCTTCCAGCACATCGCGTACCTGTCCAACTACAACGTGAGCGCTAACAAGGACCTGCAGATTGTCGGCCCGACCGTCATCTACCCGATGGCTCTGTTCTCCAAGAAGCACTCCAAGTTGGCTGACATCCCCCAGGGCGGCGAGATCGTTATCCCGAACGACACCGTGAACGAAGCACGCGCGCTGAAGCTGCTGAAGACCAACGGTCTGGTTACCTTCAAGAACGCTGATGTTGACGCACCCACCATCGACGACGTGGACACCGCTAACTCCAAGGTGAAGGTCACTCCCGTCGACGCAACCCAGACAGTGGTTGGCATGGAGTCTGCTGACGGCGCGGTCGTCAACAACGACTTCCTCAAGGATGCAGGTCTGAAGCCCGCAGACGCCCTGGCTCAGGACGACCCCAAGACCGACCCCTCGGCCATCAAGTATGTGAACCTCTTCGTTGCTCAGAAGGACAAGGCTGACGACGAGACCTACAAGAAGATCGTTGAACTCTTCCACACCAAGCCCGTCATGGATGTTGTTCAGGAAGAGACCCGCGGCACCGCTGTTGAGGTCAACGTGAGCACCGACGAGCTGCGTCAGTCCCTGGCTAACGAAGAAGCCAAGCTGCGCGCCAAGAAGTAATCTTCTGAATACACGCCTCTTCTAGGCATACGCAAAGGCGGTAAGTCTAAGCACCCGATGCGGGTCACAACAGGCTTACCGTCCTTTGCGTACCGGCGTTAATGCCCTTTAGCGCCCCAACCACGACATACAACGGATACAAACTTATGAGTGAACTGGTACAGAGCTTCGGTGACAGCACCGAGCCCATGGTGGTTCTGGACGGAGTCTCCAAGGTCTTCGGCAACGGTCCCAAGGCGGTAGTTGCTGTGGACAATGTCTCCCTCAGCATTAACCGCGGCGAAATCTTTGCAATCATCGGCTACTCCGGCGCCGGTAAGTCTACCCTGGTCCGCCTCATTAACGGCCTGGAAACCACTACCAGCGGCACCTTGACCGTCGGTGGCTTCCAGATTTCCGGTAAGCGCGACTCTGAACTGCGTGAAGCACGCACCAACATCGGCATGATCTTCCAGCAGTTCAACCTGATGAACTCCCGCACCGTGCTCGGTAACGTCGAGTTCCCGCTGAAGATTGCCGGCTGGTCTAAGAAGGACCGCCGCGAACGCGCCCTGGAAATGCTTGAGTTCGTGGGTCTTGCCGACCGTGCAGGTCACTACCCGAACCAGCTTTCGGGCGGTCAGAAGCAGCGCGTGGGTATTGCTCGTGCGCTTGCGACCAACCCTGCCCTGCTGCTGGCTGATGAGTCCACCAGTGCGCTGGACCCGGAAACCACTCATGAAGTTCTTGCGCTCCTTAAGCGTGTGAACCGTGAACTGGGTGTGACCGTTGTGGTGATTACCCACGAGATGGACGTGGTCTCCAGCATCGCTGACCGTGTGGCGGTCATGGAGTCCGGCCGCGTGGTCGAGCAGGGCAACGTCTACGACGTCTTCTCCAACCCGCAGACCGACGTGGCGAAGCTGTTCGTGGCAACCACCGTCAAGCTTGCCCCCACCGGCAAGGAGGCGGCTGAGCTGCGCGCTAACCACAAGGGTTACCTCATCAACGTTGAAATCGTGGAGGGTAACCAGGAGCTCGGTAAGGTGCTGTCCTACCTGGGTGCCCGTAACGTCCGCTTCAACATTGTGGGCGGCGGTATTGAGACCCTGCAGGGCAAGGCGTACGGTACCCTCACCCTGGAACTCCTCGGCGAAATCACCAGCATTGATGCCGCCGTTGCCGAACTGAAGACCGTTGCCCGCGTGCAGGAGGTGCGCTAAATGTTTGCTACTACTCTTCCGCTGGCTGCGTCTAAGACGGACTGGTCCGAGTTCCTGCCCGAGAAGCTGCTCCCGGCTATCGGCGACACCTTCTACATGGTGTCTATCACCATGCTGTGCGCCGGTCTGGTCGGTCTGATTGTGGGTGCGCTGCTGTACACCACCCGTGAGGGCAACATCTTCCAGAACCGCTTCGTGTACACGATCCTGAACATTCTGGTGAACGTGATTCGCCCGATTCCGTTCATCATCCTGATTGCGGCACTGGGCCCGCTGACGAGCGCCGTGGTGGGTACCCGCCTGGGCGTGAACGCGGCGGTCTTCGCGATGAGCTTCGGTGCTGCATTCGCTATTGCCCGTATCGTGGAGCAGAACATGGTCTCCATTGACCCGGGCGTGATTGAGGCGGCGCGCGCGATGGGCGCTTCGAAGCTGACCATCCTGTTCACCGTGATGATTCCCGAGGCGCTTGGCCCGCTGATTCTCGGTTACACCTTCCTCGTCATTGGTGTGGTGGATATGTCCGCTATGGCCGGTTACGTGGGTGCTGGCGGTCTGGGTAAGATCGCGATTGTGGACGGCTACCAGCGCTTTAACGATGAGATCACCTGGGCTGTTGTGGCGATTATTATCGTCCTGGTTCAGCTGGTTCAGTTCATCGGTAACTTCCTGGCGAAGAAGGTTATGCGCCGATAAGCTCGTACCGTTTAGGTACGGCTGATAAGGCATAGAAGACCCCCGGTCTGCTCCTTGAGGAGCGGGCCGGGGGTCTTTCCTCGTACCGAGTCTTTCTTGATGCTGCTACGAGGGCGGCGGGTGCAGCTTAGCCCTGCGCCGCCTCCAGGTACATGTCCGGGGCGGGCTTACCGGTGGGAACGTCGTTGCTGCTGACCCAGGTGCGCACCAGCGGGGCGTAACCGTAGCTTTCCATCTTCAGGGTCAGAATGTTCGCGGTGGAGTTCGACGCCACCGCAACCGGCATGTCTATGACCTACACATCAACAACACCGCCAGATCACAGGGCGAATGCCCTCCGCGCGGAAGATTAGAGCCTTCCGCCATCTATGCGAAGAGCGAGCCGTTTGTGCTTCTTATGCTTCGCCAATCGACCGACCGAGCCGACCGACTGGCCTGTGTTGTTTGTTGTGATGCCCCTTGTGCTTTTCATTCAAATACCTTTGTGTATTTTGTTTGGAAAGTACAAGGGCATTCGCTTCTCTCTCCCCTCACCTCTCTCAGCCTGAGCTGTGAGGTTGAGTCTTGGAACAGAAGGAGAGAAGCCAGAGAGAAAAAGAGCCTGAGTGTTAGCGAAGTCCGCTTAAGCGGACGTAAAATAAAAGTTCCTAGACCGTAGAACTGAAGTGAGAGAGTTGTGAGGACAAGACCAGAGTTATCTCCTGCTCGTAAGAGAAGAAAAGCATACGCACGTAGGAAAGAAGAAGAGAGGTGGGTGAAAGCAGCAGGGGAAGTGAAGACTGTTTACCGCTGTATCTGCGATAAGAACCTAGAAATGTGTAAGGCAGAGGAGCATCCGAAGCGCAATAAGACGACTTAGGATGTAAGTTTGCTGAGGAGAGAGAACGGGCTGGGAGCTTTAGCAGCTAAATACTATAGTGTGCAGTGGCGCAAATTGTTATTGAATCATTACTAAAATAATTTTGACTCCCATTTTGCTGATTGATATCATAAAAGTGTTCTGTTTCACATCAAACTAGAGATATTATCAACAGCTAGAGAGGGACAGTCAATGAAAAATGTTAGTAAGTCAATTGCAAGTTGTATTTCTGTAACTGTAGCGATAGGTGATTAAAGTGGTCGACACTAGATACATACCGGTACCTGAATTATGTTTCGCAGGTTATTCTTTCTATTATTTTACATCTTCGCATGATTCAATGTTTTATAATGTTGCCGGTATTTTAATTCTTTGTGGATTTGTTGGGTACTCTGCATATCGTGCAAATAAGAACTACGTACAACCTGCGGCATCCTTCATAAAATCCGTATTTTTTATGTTGGTTGTGGTAATTTTACAAGTGTATTGGCTTGACCCTTTGGCTCAGGTTGTAGTTCTACTTATGAGTATCCTGTACGCTTTTGTTTTCTATAAGCAACAGCCGAAATAAGCATCCTTGGAGTTCTAAAACACCTAGCATCACGAGAACCTGCCAAAGTTCAGGTTCTCGTGATGTTTTGTATTGGTACCGTTTAGTGAGACTTTGGAAAAGTAGCCCTCCGCGAAAGTGCTGATGAGGTCAAAGGGCTACAAGAGCGGGTGCTAGAGAGGCAGCTGATAAGCATAAAAAGACCCCCGGTCTGCTCCTTGAGGAGCGGGCCGGGGGTCTTTCTTGATGCTGCCTATCAGGTGAGGCGTCTGCGGTACGTGCTTAGTTCTGCGCCGCCATAGACTGCTATGCCTCAGACTGCTGTGCCGCCTCAAGCTTGGCGATCCAGGTGCGTGCCGCCTCCCAGAGCTGCGGGTCATTGAACGAATCGAAGCGCCCAAAACCGGTCGGTGCCTTTGCCGGGTCGGTGCCTTCCGGAACGTAAATCATGACCTTTGTACCGGCGTCACGTGCCGCCTGCGCGCCCGCGAGGGAGTCCTCGAACGCCAGCGCCTCGTGGCCTTCAAAGCCGAGGCGACGTGCCGCCTCCAGGTACATGTCCGGGGCGGGCTTACCGGTGGGAACGTCGTTGCTGCTGACCCAGGTGCGCACCAGCGGGGCGTAACCGTAGCTTTCCATCTTCAGGGTCAGAATGTTCGCGGTGGAGTTCGACGCCACCGCAACCGGCATGTGCTCGCTCAGGAAGCCCAGGAACTTCTGCGCACCCTCAATCAGGTCCACGCCGGAGCTGATGACCTCGTGCTCGGTGGTGAGCAGGTCCTTCATCACGCGTTCATGGTGTTCGGCGTACTCTGCGGAGGCGGTGTCCGGCTTCTGACCGTTCTGCGCCTCGTAGGAGAGCAGGGCAAGCTCCTGCGCGACGTCGGCTGCCGCCAGGCCGGTGAGGCGGTGCTCCACCTCTTCGGTGAAGGGAACAGACCAGCGGGCGAAAAGCTCACGCTGCACATCGTTCCAGACGGTCTCGGAGTCGAGGAGGATGCCGTCGCAGTCGAAGATTGCGCAGCGGGGGAACCATTCGGGGGGTACTGTGTGTTCAAACATAATGTCAGTCTCTCACAGGGCTTTAGGCTATGGAAGCGGTGGCCCGGTGCGTGAGAAAACATGCAGGGCGCAAACCGGGCGAGGGCACAAAAGCACGCAACACAAACGTTGGACATGAAGAAACCCTCCCGCCGCATCCACTGAGAACGCAACGGGAGGGTAGCAGCCGTACAGCTTAGAGAGCGGACACCGGCTTATGAGTCACCTGACGCATAAACGGAATGGTCGCCAACAGGCCCACATAGACCAGCGCCAGACCCAGTGCAATAGCGCCGAAGGTCATACCGAACATCTTCGTCAGAATCTCACCGGAAAGACCCTGCGCCGCAATCAACGCCGTCAGCGGCAGACCCAGCAGCGCAGAAACCACGCTAATGAGCACCAGCGGACCGAAAACCACGGTAAGGCGCGAAGCCTGCAACATCCTCGTGGGGGTACCCATCATATTCAGCGAAGAGTACAGCGAACCACGCTCGTAAATGGCGGCGCTCTGGTTCAACACTGCGGAGAGAGTGATCAGCAGGTACGAGAAGAACAGCATGAGCAGCATGCCCTGGAACATGTCCGACATGATGGTCATGAAGGGGCCGGCGGCGGGGCCTACCTCCTTCGCCGTTTTGTTCATCTCACCCGCCAGAATCAGGATGGGGCCGAAGAAGGTCACCAAGAAGGTCGACAGTGCCACACCCGAAACCTGACGCCACGCCCCGCGCGGGGACTCCAGCACCGCACGGTACCCCAGCAGAACCGACGCCTTCTGGGTCATGCGCACACGAATCTTTGCGTACGCCCACACCAGGAAGGTACCAATCAGGTCGATAGCAACCATCATCAGCAGACCCGGCAGAGCAATGAAAATCGCTAGGTTCTTAATCGCGCTATCGGCACCGCCGTCCTGGAAGGGTGAGAACATGCTAAAACCCTTCGAGGTCGAAGCCAGAATCATCACGGCAATGACCAGAACAACACCGATACCCAGAGCAATGTAACCGGCGGAGCCAGCCTTCGCGCGGGTACGCACGCCCAGCGGGCTGATGCTGACCTTCGCCAGACCGAAGAGGGAGCTGAGAGCCGCCAAAACCATACAACCCAGGAAGCAGTAGAAAATCACGCTCACCGGCAGGAGCATATTCTCAGCACCCAGCGGAACGTTCATGAAGTGTAAAGCGCCAAAGGGGAAAATCAGCACCAGGTAGAGCAACAGACCGATGACGAAACCCACAAGAGAGTACACCAGCGCGTCCGCAACGGACAGACCCACAATCAGGGTTGTGGAGGCACCAATCAGGCGCAGGGACGCCAGACGCTCATCACGGCGGCGGGCACTCAAACGAGCAGCCGAAGCGCCCAGGGTAAAGAGCGGAACAATCAGCACCAGAGCGGCAACCCACGCCAAACCCATGTAGAGCTTCTGAATGCCCATCAGGTTGATCATTTCGTGGTCAACGTTGGCGTGCTCAAGCCAAGTACTCAGCGCCTGAACACCACCGGCAACCGTCAAAAACAGTGCCGAGGAGGCGGCAAAAGCCAGCACGGGAAGAATCGCCTGCGAACTCCATAGGGTTCGCTTGGCGAGTAGAGCATAGATTTGCATTATGCACCTGCCTGAGACTGAGCGCCGAAGCTCTGAGCGTGGTTCTGGGAAGCGGGAACACCGCCCTGGTTATTGCGCTGATCGCTCACAATCTGACCGTCCTGCAGGTACACCACGCGGGAGCACGCCGCCGCCACGTTCGGGTCGTGAGTAACCACCAGCAGAGTCTTACCCTGCTGCGGAATCATGGTCAGCAGCAGAGCCATCACCTCACGCGCGGTCTTCGAATCCAGCGCGCCGGTCGGCTCATCCGCGAAAGTCACGGGGGCACCGTTCACCTGGGAGCGGGCAATCGCCACACGCTGAGCCTGACCACCGGACATCTCGCCCATACGGCGGTCCAGCATCTGACCCAAACCCAGGCGGTTCAGCAGATCAGCCGAAATGGAACGCGCCTGCTGGCGGGGAACACCGGCAATCATCGCGGCGAGGGAGACATTCTCCTCTGCGGTCAGCTCGGGAACCAGTAGACCCTGCTGGAACACGAAACCAAACGAGTTAGCGCGCAGGGAGGTGCGCTCACGCTCACTGAGGGACTCCACCGCCACCTGACCGGTCGGGCCATTGAACAGCACAGAACCGGCATCGAGCTTGATAATGCCCGAGAGCGCGTGCAACAGGGTGGTCTTACCGGAACCGGAAGGACCCATAATCGCCACGGACTCGCCGGGGAAAATATCCAGGCTCACGTTACGCAGCACCGGGTTATTGCCGTACGACTTGTGCAGGTTACGGGCAGAAATAATCGCGCCGCGCGCGAAGGGCGCCTGCTGCATCTGCTGAGGTGCCTGAGCCGGGTAGCCCTGCGGCTGACTCTGATAGTAGCCCGCCTGGCTCTGCTGAGCCTGCTGGGGCTGACCCTGCTGAGCGGAATACTGACCGGCAGGCTGCGCCGCCTGCGGAGGGGTCATTGAGTACGGGTTCTGAGCCTGGAACTGCGGGTTCTGAGATTGAGGATTCTGCGTCATGACAACCTTCATTGGGTATGAACTAACGGAAGTACACTTCTATCATCTCAGCTTCTTGGCGGCTCATCCCTCCGTCTGGGGGCTGAAAAATATGGGAAAACCCTGAAAAAATTTGCCCGACCGGGCGCTCAACCACCCCGCAGCTCATACCGCGGTATGAGTGCGCTTCATGAGAGAATACGCCTCTTGCCCCCTTGAACTGCGCGGGGGCAATGCCATACTAGAAGGATGACCGACGCACAGAACACCCCCATCATCACTCCGGTACCCGACCCCGAGGCAGGAACCCGCATCATCTTCCTACGCCACGGCCAGACCGACTGGAACATTGACCACCGCTTCCAAGGCGGCACCGACATCCCCCTCAACGACACCGGCAGAGAGCAGGTCCGCACCGCTATCGGTGCCCTGCAGCAGGCAGCAGCTGAGGGCACCGCCGTGGACGCTATCGTCTCCTCGCCCCTCTCCCGTGCCGTAGAAAGCGCCGAAATCGTAGCCGAAGGCCTGGGCGTACCCTACCGCGGTGCCGTTGACGGCTTCCAGGAACGTTCCTTTGGCGACCTGGAGGGCCAGATCGCTACCCCCGAGCTGATTCTCGCCTCCCGCCAGTCCAACAACGCTTTCAACGTGGAACCGAAGAAGGACTTCCTCGCCCGCTCCCTCGCGGCGCTGAACCGCGTCCGCCGCGAATATGAGGGCCAGACCGTTGTGGTCGCCGCGCACGGCATGCTGATTGCCATGGTCGTGACCGCCCTGGTCGCTGAGCGCCACCCCGAACTGCTCAACGAGGACGGTATCTACCCGATCCCGGCCAACGCCTCCCTGACCGAGGTGCCCCTGCAGTATCTGGACGACGCAATCGACCGTCTGCTCGTACAGCACCTGGAGCCCGAGCTGGGCCCCGAAGAGATCCCGGCGGGTGCCGAGAATACGACCCTCACCCTGATCCGTCACGGCCAGACCGACTGGAACAAGGCGAACCTGATGCAGGGCATCACCGACATTCCGCTCAACGACACCGGCCGCGAGCAGGCACGCACCACCGGCAAGAAGCTCGCCGACATGGGCCTGGAATTCACCATGCTAGTGTCCTCGCCGCTCTCCCGCGCCCACGAGACCGCGCAACTGGTCGGTGAGCACTTCGATCTGCAGGTGCACAAGACTTACCCCGAGCTGGTGGAACGCGCCTACGGTGCCGGTGAGGGCCTGGACATTCCCGCCCCCGAACGCCGCGCCCCCGAACGCTACTACCCGAACGTGGAATCCGAACGCGACGTGTACATCCGCGCGGTGCGTACCCTGCGCAATATCGTGCGTGAACTCTCCGAAGAGCCGGGCGACCAGAAGATTATTGCCGTCAGCCACGGTAGCTTTATCCGCCGCGCCCTCTCCGCAGCGGCCGGTGAAGAATGGACCGTGACCGTGCCGAACGCCGAACCGCTCACGATTGACGTGCCGGGCCTGTTCGCGTGGGACTCGACCAAGCAGTTCGACGAGGTGGGTCGCCTTGTTTGGTAAAGGTTGGTCTGGCGCTCGCGTGTGGCGGCTGATTCTCTGGCCGGTCACGGCGCTGTACTGCGCGGTGGTGGCGAGTATCGTGTTCGCCCCCGTACACGTGGACGATAACGAGATGGGAGGCCGCCTGGCGCAGCTGCTGGATACTGGCCATGCTGAGGGCTGGTTGCCTGCGTTCATCACCTATTCGAGCATCGAGCAGCTTTCGAACGTCATTATGTTCATTCCGGGCGGTTTTCTTTTCGCCCTGCTGCTCAAGCCGAAGGCTCGCCCGCACGTGCTGTACTCGGGATTTTTGGTCAGCGCCTGCATTGAGATGATTCAGAGTTTCATGCCTGATCGCACCGGCGACCCGGTGGATGTGCTGATGAACGGTTCGGGTGCTCTGCTGGGCGCGGCGGGTGCCTTGGGTGTGCATCGTTGGCGTCGCGTGCGTCGCGAACGCAAGGGCAAGTAAACGAGCACCCAAATAAGCGCGCATTAATTGCATATGTTCTGCTGGTGGAGGCGCTGGTTTCGAGGGTTCTCGTTGAGGGCTCTCGGGGCCGGCGCCTCCACTTTTTGCCGTGTTAGGGCGCCGTGTAGGTGTTGGACACTGTGGGAATGGTGAGGGAGCGGGAAAACCCAACAGTTCATTAGGTCAAACAGACATAAACAGGCAGTGACCTCCGATATAGTGTGGTTTCGGTAGGGAACATTCGGGTAATATTCCGGCAAATACAGCGTTTTATATTGACTTGCCCACAAAAACCCACATAAAATCAAGTATTGCCCTCAAGTGTTTTGCTGGCTCATTGAAGCCATGTCTCTTATGGCCATAAAAGCCGAGCAGAACGCAGAAAAGAACGCACAGATTTTCTCCCACTAGCCCAAAGGAACACCAGAGTTATGTTCGCAGAAGAACGCCGTGCCGAAATTGCAAAGCTTGTTGCCTCCGCACGTCGTGTCAACGGCGCTGACCTTGCACGTCGTTACGATGTGACCATGGAGACCGTGCGTCGTGACCTCGCCGCACTGGAAGAGGCAGGTAAGCTCCGCCGTGTTCACGGTGGTGCTGTCACCATTGAGCAGTCCACCTCCCTGGAGTCCTCCATCTCCTCCCGACAGGGCATGAACACCCCCGAGAAGCGCCGTATCGCCACCAAGGCATACCAGATGCTGCGCGACTCCGAGGCAGGCTCCATCGTCCTGGACGCAGGCTCCACCATCGAGATTCTCGCCGACCACATCGGCGCCGAGAACTTCAGCCTCAAGACCGGCAACGACCGCATCATCATCACCCACGCACTGCACATTGCAGTCAAGCTCGCCGAAGCCGAGGGTGTCACCCTTGAACTGGTTGGCGGCCAGCTGCGCAAGATGACCTGGGCTGCTGTTGGTGCACGCGCCGCAGAGCACTTCGGTACCATGCGCCCCGATATTGCTTTCATCGGTGCCAACGGCATTGAAGCCCACTTCGGCATCTCCACCCCCGGCATGAACGAAGCTATTGTCAAGACCGCAATTTGCAAGGCAGCCCGCCGCGTGGTCTTGCTTTGTGACTCCGCGAAGTTCGGTCAGGAATCCCTGGTCCGCTTCGCCGGATTCGAGGATATTGACACCCTCATTACTGATCGCGAGCCCGAAGGTGCCCTCCGCCAGGCACTCGAGGCCGCAAATGTTGAGATTGTGATTGCCTAATGATTATTACTCTGACCGCCAACCCCAGCCTGGACCGCACCATTGAACTCGGCGCGCCCCTGGCCCACGGTGCCGTGCAGCGTGCTGTCGGCGCCGTACAGGATCCCGGTGGCAAGGGCGTGAATATTTCGCGCGCCCTGCAGGTTTCCGGTGTGCCGACCCTCGCCATTGTGCCCGGTGAAGCCAGCGACCCGGTGCTGACCGCACTGCAGGCTGTGGATGTCGAGTTCGCTAACCTGCCCACCGGTGAGCCGATTCGCTCGAACATCACCGTGGTTGACCCGGACGGCACCACCACCAAGCTGAATGCCCCCGGCACCGTTTTTGACGCTGAACTGCGTCAGAAGCTGGACGAGCTGGTGGTTGAGCGTTCCAAGGGTGCCGACTGGGTGGTTCTGGCTGGTTCGCTGCCTCCGGGTCTGGAGCCGACCTACTACTCCGAGCTGGTGGCGGCACTGCGCGCCTCCGGCTACGAGGGCAAGATTGCTATTGATACCTCGGAGGCGCCGCTGATTGCGACCGTTGCCGGTGAGCATAAGCCCACCCTGATTAAGCCCAACTCGGAGGAGCTGGCTCAGCTGACCGGTAGCGACAACTGGGAGGAGCTGGAGGCCAGCCCCGAGCTGACCGCCCGCACCGCCCAGAAGTTGCTCGGCGACGGCATCGAGTACGTGCTTGCCACCCTCGGTGGCGGCGGTGCCGTGCTGGTCACTGAGCAGGGTATCTGGCACGCTGTGCACGAGCCGATTCAGGTTCGTAGCACTGTGGGTGCCGGTGACTCCTCGCTGTCCGGTTTCTTGATTGCTCACACTCGTGGTGAGGATGCCCCCGGTTGCCTAGTTCAGGCGGTAGCTCACGGTTCGGCTGCTGCTGCTCTGCCCGGTACCCGTATGCCTTCGCTGGAGCAGACCACTCCTGAGAAGGTCACTGTTCGTCAGCTGCAGCTCTAATTCGGACTGTTTTCGCACCTCCAGCTTTTATTCTCAGAAGGGAATGTATGCAGGGGTGTTACCTCAACACCCACACGCATATACGAACACAACACACACAGGTTGCACACACCTTGAACTCATACAGGGGAGAAACTTGGCACCCCGCCAAGCCTCTTCCCGCCCCAACACATACCCGAGGAGGGAATATGTCTGATCTGATCACCGCAGATCTCGTCCTGCTGGACGAGAACCTCGGCGAGACCCGATTCGACGTAATTGCCAAGCTCGCCCAGGCAGTCGTAAATGCCGGACGCGCTACCGACTTCGAGCAGCTCTACGCGGCTGCCGAGGCACGTGAATCCAAGACCGACACCGGTATCCCCGGCGGTATTGCGATTCCGCACTGCCGCAGTGCCGCCGTCACCGAGCCGACCCTGGCAATGGCACGCCCCAACCCGGCAGTTTCCTTCGGTGCAAAGGACGGCCCCGCCGACCTGATTTTCTTCATCGCTGCACCCGATGGCGCTGACCAGGCGCACCTGAAGCTGCTCTCCACCCTGGCACGCTCCCTGATGAAGAAGAGCTTCACCGCGTCCCTGCGCGAAGCCTCCTCGGCTGAAGAGATTGTTGAGCTGGTCAACGGTGCGCTCGGCGTGGGCGAGAAGAAGGCCGAGGCCAAGCCCGCCGAGGCTGCACCTGCCGCACCTGCAGCCTCTGCTCAGGACACCCCCGCCGCTTCGGTTCCGGTGAAGAAGATTGTTGCTGTGACCGCATGCCCCACCGGTATCGCTCACACCTACATGGCTGCGGACGCCCTCAAGTACGCTGCTGAAGAGCTCGGCTACGACCTGAAGGTTGAAACCCAGGGCTCCTCGGGTAACGAGAAGCTGACTCAGGCTGATATTGACGCCGCAGACGCCGTGATTTTTGCGGTGTCCGTGAACGTGCGTGAGCGTAATCGCTTCGCGGGTAAGCCCTTTGTCGAGTCTCCCGTTAAGCGCGGTATTGACGAGCCTAAGGAAATGATTGCGGAGGCTCTGGCTGAGGCTGAGAATCCCAACGGTGCACGCGTTGCCGCTGCCGCATCCAGCGGTGAGGACAGCGCAGGCGCTACCGAAGGCGCTTGGGGCTCGCGCATCTACAAGGCCGTGATGACCGGTATCTCTTACATGATTCCGTTCGTTGCTGCCGGCGGTATTCTGGTCGCCCTGGGCTTCGTTTTCGAGGCAATTACGGTGCCGAACCTTGGTGATGTGAACCCCAAGGCGATTCTCGAGTCGGCAACCCTGTTCAACCTCGGTGATGTGCACTGGACCCTGTACCTGGGTGCTGTTCTGCAGACCATCGGTGGTTTCGGTCTGAGCCTGATGGTTCCGGCTCTTGCCGCGTACATTGCGTACGGTTTGGCTCAGCGTCCCGGTATTGCTCCGGGCTTCATCGCCGGTTCGGTGGCTCTTGCGGTAAACGCGGGCTTCCTTGGCGGTATTGTTGGCGGTATTCTCGCCGGTCTGATTGCGTACGCTCTGGGCACTCTGAAGCTGCCCCGCTGGCTTGGCTCGATGATGCCCGTGGTCATCACCCCGCTGGTGACTTCTCTGGTCGCCGGCCTGGCAATGTACCTGCTGCTCGGTGCGCCCCTGGCGTGGGTTATGACCACCCTGCAGGATTGGCTGACCTCCATGTCTGGTGGTTCCGCTCTGCTGCTGGGCCTGATTCTGGGCGCCATGATGGCTTCTGACCTGGGTGGCCCCATCAACAAGGCTGCTTACCTCTTCGCAACCGCTGGCTTGTCCTCGGGTGCGACCGTGAACCAGGAAATCATGGCTGCCGTCATTATTTCCGGTATGGTTCCGCCGCTGGCTATGGCTCTGGCAACCACCCTGCGTCCCAAGCTGTTCAACGAGAACGAGCGTGAGAACGGTAAGGCTGCGTGGCTGCTGGGTGCATCCTTCATCTCTGAGGGTGCTATTCCCTTCGCTTCGGCTGACCCGGCTCGCGTGATTCCTTCGACCATTGTTGGTGGCGCTATTGCCGGTGCAATCTCCATGGGTGCGCACGTGGCTTCCCCGGCTCCGCACGGCGGTATCTGGATTATTGGTCTGGCGCAGAACCCGCTGATGTTCTTCGTGGCCGTGCTGGCCGGTACCGTGCTATCGGCTCTGGTGTACGTTGTGCTGAAGTCCATGGGTGCCCGCTCCAAGGCATCCGCATAAAGGCCGTATAACCTCACCTTCATTTGATCGTCTGTTTGCAGGCGTGAGCGTGAAAAAACACGTTACACTGTAGACAAACCACAGATAGGACATGAATTTATGACTACCTACAAGGGCGTCGGCGTATACGCCGGCCGCGTTATTGGCCCCGTTCTTCAGATGCCTAAGCCCATCGAGGAACCCAAGGACGGTCTGCGTCTGAGCGGTGAGACCGCTGAGGCTGCAGCGCAGCGCATCAAGGACGCTTCGGTCCGCGTGAAGGAAGACCTGCTCGCTCGTGCAGAGCACGCTAGCCGTGACGGCAAGGCTGTTCTGAAGTCTACCTCTCAGATGGCTACCGACCGTGCACTCATCAAGAGCGCTATTAAGCTGGTTGAGACTCAGGAGATGGCTCCCGAGCGCGCTATCTGGGAGGCTGCAACCTCCTTCGCAGACCAGATGGCTGCCCTGGGTGGCTACATGGCTGAGCGCGTCACCGACATCCACGACGTGCGTGCCCGCATTGTTGCTGAGCTGACCGACCAGCAGGCTCCCGGCATCCCCGTTTCTGATGAGCCGTTCATCCTGGCCGCTATTGACCTGGCACCGGCTGACACCGCGACCTTGGACCCCGAGAAGGTTATCGCTCTGATTACCTCTGACGGTGGCCCCCAGGCACACACCGCTATTCTGGCTCGCGGTCTGGGTCTGCCCGCTATTGTGGCGGCTAAGGGCGTGACCGAGATTGCTGACGGCACCGTCGTCTACGTGGACTCCAACGAAGGCATCGTTGACACCGAGCCCACCGACGCTGACCGTGAGGCAGCAATCAAGTACGCAAACCGTAAGCCTGTCGCTGACTTTGACGGTCAGGGTGTGCTGGCTGACGGCACCCGCGTTGAGCTGTACGCAAACGTTGGTGACGGCAAGTCCGCTGAGAAGGCTGCAAGCCTGAAGGCTGAGGGTGTTGGCCTGTTGCGCACCGAGTTCGGCTTCCTGGGCCACGACTCTGAGCCTTCTATCGAGACTCAGGCTAAGACCTACAAGTCCGTGTTTGACGCATTCCCCGGCAAGCACATTGTGGTTCGTACTCTGGACGCTGGTGCTGACAAGCCCCTGCCGTTCCTGAACGTGAACCCCGAGGAGAACCCCGCACTGGGTGTTCGCGGTTTCCGTACTGACTGGACCGTTCCGGGCGTTCTGACCCGCCAGCTGGAGGCTATTAAGGCTGCTTCGGAGAACTCCGACGCGGACATCTGGGTTATGGCTCCGATGATTTCGACCACCTCCGAGGCACGCAACTTCGCGAACATGCTCAAGGAGATCGGCCTGCCCGTTCACGGTGTGATGGTTGAAACCCCCGCAGCTGTGATGAACGCTGAGGCTATCCTGGGCGAGGTCGACTTCGTGTCCATCGGCACCAACGACCTGACCCAGTACACCATGGCAGCTGACCGTCTGCTGGGTGACCTGGCGCACCTGAACAACCCCTGGCAGCCTGCAGTGCTGAAGATGATCAAGATGACTGTTGAGGGTGCTCAGCGTGCATCGGTCACCGCGGGTAAGAAGAAGTACGTGAGCGTCTGTGGTGAGGCTGCGGCTGACCCGGCTCTGGCTGTTGTTCTGATTGGTCTGGGTGTTGACACCCTGTCCATGAACGCTGGCGCTATCCCCGCTGTGGCTGCGGTTCTGAAGTCTGTGACCAAGGAGAAGGCACAGCAGATTGCGGCTATCGCTCTGCAGCAGATTTCTTCTGCTGAGGCGAAGGAGAGCGCACGCAAGGCTCTGCCGATTCTGGATGAGCTGGGCCTCTAAGCCTTAAAACGATTCCGGGTTCTGCCTGCCGCCCCTTGGTGGGGTGTGTTAGGCGGTGCCCGGGTCCATAAAAATGCCGGGTGCGGAGTTTTATTTCTGCATCCGGCATTTTTGTACTTGTTAGCGTACGGCTGAACGGTACAATTTATAGAGTAAGGGCGGGTCCTGAAGCGCCCCGTTCATTTAGAATAGGGACTGATATATTTTTGGTTCCTTGATCAAAGGAGAAACATAATGGCAGAGCGCGAAGCCACTATTGCAAGCCGTGTTGGCCTGCACGCACGTCCGGCAGCTATCTTCGCTGAGGCAGCTGGCGACCTCCCCGTTGAGGTGACCATCGCTGCTAAGGGTGAGCCCGCAGATGAGGCTATGGACGCTGCATCGATTCTGTCCCTGATGTCCCTGGGTGCAAAGCACGGCGACGTTGTTGTCCTGCGCGCTGAGGGCGAAGGTGCTGAAGAGGCTCTTGACTCGCTGGTTAAGATCCTCGAGACCGACCACGACGCTGAGTAATTGACTTTCGCCTCTGAAGTGACCCTGAGCGGTGCGCTTCGGATGCTGTGAAGGCTACAGCCTTAAAGCGTGAATATCCCGTCACTTCGGTGGCGGGATATTTTTTGTTATGAATAATTCATTTTTTATTGAGGCGTGAGTGGGGGGAGATAGGGGATATTTCTCTGCAAATCTTAATGTATATATAACCTTTATTTTTCCTCGAAAATAGCTCTAGAAATATCTCCCAAAATATCTTCTGTGCAGTAATGACCTGGATTTCTCTTCATATCAATGAAGCCTTCTGCTGTAAGTGCCGCAGAGCGCTTTTTGCTCACAAAATCACCGGGCAGAAAAGTGATATTTCTGCTCTTCAGTGCTACCGCAGAATCGTGCCCTTGTTAGACTAAAAAGGCACTGTCTATCTGGGAGGGACATTGGCAGAATCGAGGAACACCCCCGCGACCCCCACATCGCGGGAAGCTTCGCATGCAGACGAAGCGAACACTGCCGCAATGGAAGGAAGCGAGCAGAACACCACCGCGGGCTACATCGCCGGTAAACGCGGTTTTCCCCTGGTTTCACTAGACCAGGTCACCGACGAGAAATTGCGCCGCGTGCTGGCTCAGCATGCTACCTCCGCGACAAGCCAGGAGAGCACCGTCGCTGCAGAAGCTGTCAGCGATGTACTGCAGGAGGCCGCAGCGGATATGGGCATCACCGCGCAGGAGCCGGTTGAGCCCACATGCGACCCCGAACTGACCCCTAACGGCCACGGCGCGCGTACCGTCATTGACCCCTCCCTCGTGCCTGATCATGAGCTGGACGCGTACCGTGAGGACCCGAACCCCGTCACCTCCAGCAACTTGGTAACCGAGGAGGCGCTGACCCGCCCCTCCCAGCCGGTGCCCATGACCGGCATGATTCCGCAGGTGCCCAA
Source organism: Rothia sp. HMSC069C04 (assembly GCF_001812895.1). Taxonomy (NCBI): domain Bacteria; kingdom Bacillati; phylum Actinomycetota; class Actinomycetes; order Micrococcales; family Micrococcaceae; genus Rothia; species Rothia sp. HMSC069C04. Next base: position 550,816 of record NZ_KV810736.1, on the reverse strand, counting down.
CTCTCACGCAGCCCGCCGCTTCGGCGCGGATCCTACCGCAATGCCGAAGACCGGGCCTGTCTCGATGCCCACCACCTCCGTACCGCTGGTTGAGGGCGGCTCTCGCGGCCTGTTTGGGCGCGGTAGCGGTGGTCGCTGGGGTTCGCGTCGCTTCCGCTCCTTCGTGCGCACTGAGGAGGCCGCACCCGCTGCCCCGCGCGGTGCCCAGCGCATCGCGCAGCGCCAGTTCGTGCCGACGATTCGCTCTGAGGAGCATGAGCGCCGTGAGGCGTTCCGCCGTGAGAAGGAATACGCCCGCGATACCCTGAACTTCACCCTGCGTCTGGCTGAGGCGATGTTCCACTACGGCGCGGACGCCATGGACGTGGACTCTGCGATTATTGCGGTGTCTTCGGCGTACGGGCTGGACTCGGTGGAAGTCGACATTACGAACCAGTCGGTGACCATCAACTACACGTCGGACCCCGATATTTACATGGAGTCCCGCATCGCCAAGCGCAATGCGAACGCTGAGGAGCGCTTCACCCACACCCTGGTGCGTGTGGTGCGTTCCTCCACTGAGAACTACGAGGCACTCTCCGAGGTGTACGGCCTGATCTACAAGATCACTCGCGGCGGTATGACCCTGGAAATGGCTGATTTGAAGCTGAACCAGATTACGCACCGACCCAAGCCGTTCCCGCCTCTGGTGGTGTGGCTGGCGAATCTGGCGTGCGCTGGAACCCTGACAGCGGCGCTGGGGGCGAGTTTTGCGACGGCGTTGAGCGCGGCGATTATCTTTATTCCCGTGTACCTGCTGATTCAGTGGTTGAGTTCGATTGGTATTCCGGCGTTCTTCCGTATGGCTGCTAGTGCCGGTCTGATGACCTTCTTGGCGATTTGGCTGGGCGGTGAAGGGTCCATTCTTTCGGTGCTTCAGCGTCAAGGAGAGGCGATTTCGGCGCCTCTGGTGGTTGCTGCGGGTATGATTATGTTCTTGCCGACTCCGCGCCTGGTGGGTGCCGTGCAGGATGCTATTAACGGCTTCCCTGTGACGGCTGCTGGTCGTTTCGTGTCTACGGGCATGAGCTTCTTGGGCCTGGTGGTTGGCATTGCGACCGCGGTGAGTGCGATCAATATTTTCAACGGCCCGACCCTGGATATTGAGCAGTTGCGTTTTGAGCCGACGACCCCGCTGGTGGCGTCGTTCTTCTTCCTGGTGGCGATTGCGACCTTTGCGATTACCTTGCAGACGAAGCTGGTGAAGGTCGGGTGGCTGATGGTCATTACGGGCTGCGGTCTGGCGGCGTATTACAGTTATGAGCTACTGGCTGGCCCAAGTACTGGTCGCGGTCCGACGGCGTGTGCGGCGGTTGTGATTGGTGCGTTGAGCACGTATTTTGCGTACCGTCTGCATGTGCCTCAGGCGATTTTCTCAATTCCTGCGATTACGTTCTTGCTGCCGGGTCTGTCGTTCTTCCGCGGCATGTATTTGTTGACGGTTGAGACGGATGTGATTCTGGGTATGCAGAATATGATTACGGCGGTTTCGATTGTGGTGGCGATGGCTTCGGGTGTTGCGTTGGGTAATTACACGATGCAGTACGCGCTACAGCATTTTACGACTCCGCGGAATGTGGAACCGGCAGATTCCTAACCCTATTTTCAAGGGTATATAGCCAATATTGCATATATTGGATGCGGGAAGGGGCGGCAGCTTGCGAGTTCAACTCACAAGCTACCGCCCCTTCGCTACACCCATTGCGCCAGCTTTTACACCGGTTCTTACGCTGCGCCTAGCGGACCGTCCAATCCACCGGCTCCGCACCCTGCTGCACCAGCAAAGAATTCACGGTCGAAAACGGGCGCGAACCAAAGAAACCACGACGAGCAGACAGCGGCGAAGGATGCGCCGACTCCACACTCGGGTACGGCTGCAGCATGGGTGCGCACTTGCGCGCATCCGCACCCCACAGCAGACCCACCAGCGGCTGGTTACGCGCCACTAGAGCGCGAATAGCACACTCGGTAATCTCCTCCCAACCCTTGCCGCGGTGCGAACCCGCATCAGACTCACGCACCGTCAAAACCCTGTTGAGCAGCATGACACCCTCATCAGCCCAACAGGACAGGTCGCCGTGATCAGCCGGGGCAATACCCAGGTCGTCCTCAAGTTCCTTGTAAATATTGTTCAGCGAACGAGGCAACGGCATACCGCGGTGCACCGAGAACGACAAACCCATCGCATTGCCCGGAGTAGGGTAGGGGTCCTGGCCAATAATGAGGACCTTCACCTGGCTCATCGGGCGGCGGAACGCATTGAAAATATCAGCGGCAGGCGGGAAAGTACGATACCCCGCCGCGTGCTCCTCACGCAGGAAAGCGCCCATGGCGTGAATCTGCTCTTCGACCGGGGCGAGTGCTGCCGCCCAATCCTCGCTCATAATGTTGCTGAGGGGCTGGTTCATGAATCTCCTGGGGCTGATGCGACCCGGACGGTGACGGGGCCGGGTGCGGGATGAATACTTCTCCTCTAGACTGAGGTTCTCTTCTAGACTGAGGCTCTCCTCTAGGCTAGGGTTCTCTTCTAGGCTGGGTTTCTCTTCTAGACTAGGGGATGACGAATACACACGCTAGGAGACGCCAGCCGCAGCGGGTGAGCTACAGACAGGAGGGAACGTGTCAGAACAGGAACGCGCTGAAACCGCACAGAGCCAGCCAGAAGCACAGAGCCAATTAGAAGCGCAGAGCCAGGCGGAAATAGAAAACCAGCCGGAAGCCCAGAGCCAACCCGGCGGGCTGACCCCGGTGGAGCGCCGCATCCTTGAGGTGGAGCGCCGCCGCTTCAAGCACCAGGGTTCCAAGGAGAAGGCGATTATCGCCGCCGGTTTCACCCCGATTGCCTACTATCAGCGCCTGAATGTGATGCTCGATGATGAGCGGGTACGCGCCGCAGCGCCGCAGATGATCGACGTTCTGCGCGCCCGCCGAGACGCTGACTAGGGGCTCGAATTGCGGGAGCCGTGCGAGCCTTCCAACTCCTGCATCCAACCCCGCACACCTTAGGTTCAACCAGAGATTGAACACTGTGCGGTGTCCGTCTCTTTCACAGCCGGTTGCGGGGCGTTCACATTGGTTCTCGCTAATTGAGCCGGTACTCTAGGTACTAGAACACCAAGACCGCACCTTCTGCAGCCGCGCCCGCGTGCCAGGCAGGGAGGCACGGTACCAGCCGGTAAACAGAGACCCGTGAAATGAGGATAAATGAGCTACCCCCGCGACGAATTTGATGAGGTAGACGAAAATACCGCCCGCCGCGGAACCTACCGCGCGGTCAATGCTGACCCGGCAAAGAGCCCCAAGGGCGCTATCCCCCTGGTAGCTGCAGGCGTAGTTGGTCTGCTCATCGGCGGCGCAATGTACGTGTACGCGCCGCGCACCGCCTCCCCGCAGTACTCGGCGTCCACCGCGAAGAGCAGCTCCGCCCCCGCAAGTGCGTCGGCGTCCTCTGCGCCGGCTAAGGCTTCTGCGTCGGCAAACGCCACGAAGACCGGTCTGGCTGAGTCCATCTCTGTGGCGGTCTACAATGCGGCGGCTCCGGCGGGTAGTGCATCCCGTGCGGCGGCTCTGCTGACCGGCTACACCATCAACGAGACGGCAAACTACACGGGTGTGGCACCGGCAACCAGCGTGGTCTACTACGCTGAGGGCTACCAGTCGCAGGCACAGAGCATCGCCTCGAAGCTGGGCATTACTCAGGTGCGCCAGGCGACCGCCAACGTTGAGATGGGCAACCACGAGGTCATCGTGATTCTGTCGTCGGATTACACCGCCTCCGCTACTGCCGCGGAATAGGTTTAGGCGGTTGCTCGGGTGATTCTAAGCCCGCGAGTCTAAGCCCTCGAATCTGAGCCCGCGCCTACTGTTTCTGCCATAACGACTTCTGCTCAACCCCACCCGTGCATTCCCACTGATGCACCGGTGGGGTTGATGCTTGTAACGCCCCTTTTGGTGGGGTTGATGAGCGCAGATTAAGCACTGGGCGATTAACCCTTCAACCTTGGGCTTAAACGTTTGCTCCATGCCGGTGCGGGTGCCACAATTGATGTAGCATTCGGGTGCTTTATGCCCTACTCTGCCCGCGCCTCCGTAACGGGGGCGTTGTGGAGGGGCAGCCACCCGATTTTAGATGTACCGCACCCGCAGGGGTGAAGGAAAAAATCCGATCGTCCAGGAGGACACTTATGGCAAAGCTCATTGCTTTTGACGAAGAGGCACGCCGCGGCCTTGAGCGCGGTTTGAACACCCTCGCCGATGCAGTGAAGGTGACCCTCGGCCCCCGCGGCCGCAACGTTGTGCTGGAGAAGGCGTGGGGCGCCCCCACCATCACCAACGACGGTGTCTCGATCGCGAAGGAAATCGAGCTGGAGGATCCGTACGAGAAGATTGGTGCGGAGCTCGTCAAGGAAGTTGCTAAGAAGACTGACGACATCGCAGGTGACGGTACCACCACCGCTACCGTTCTGGCTCAGGCACTGGTTCGCGAGGGCCTGCGCAACGTGGCTGCTGGCGCTGACCCGCTGAGCCTCAAGCGCGGCATTGAGAAGGCTGTTGAGGCTGTGACCGAGGCTCTGCTCTCCTCCGCGAAGGAAGTTGAGACCGAGGAAGAGATTGCCGCAACCGCGTCTATTTCCGCTGGTGACGCTGAGATCGGCAAGCTCATTGCTGAGGCAATGGAGAAGGTCGGCAAGGAAGGCGTCATCACCGTTGAGGACTCCAACACTTTCGGTCTGCACCTGGAACTGACTGAGGGTATGCGCTTCGACAAGGGCTTCCTGTCCGGTTACTTTGTGACCGACCCGGAGCGTCAGGAAGCAGTCCTGGAGGACCCCTACATCCTGGTTGTGAACCAGAAGATTTCGAACGTGAAGGACCTCGTCCCCGTTCTGGAGAAGGTCATGCAGTCCGGCAAGCCGCTGCTGATTGTTGCTGAGGACGTTGAGGGTGAGGCTCTGGCTCTGCTGGTGCTGAACAAGATGCGCGGCTCCATCAAGTCTGTTGCTGTGAAGGCTCCGGGCTTCGGTGACCGCCGTAAGGCTCAGATGGCTGATATCGCTATCTTGACCGGTGGCCAGGTCATTACCGAAGAGGTTGGCCTGTCCCTGGACGCAGCAACCCTGGATATGCTCGGTTCCGCTCGCAAGGTCGTTGTGACCAAGGACGAGACCACCATCATTGAGGGTGCAGGCGACGCAGCGGCTATCGAGGGTCGCGTTGCTCAGATTCGCGCAGAGATCGCTAACTCCGACTCTGACTACGACCGTGAGAAGCTGCAGGAGCGCCTGGCTAAGCTCGCCGGTGGCGTTGCTGTGCTGAAGGCTGGTGCCGCAACTGAGGTTGAGCTGAAGGAACGTAAGCACCGCATTGAGGATGCTGTGCGTAACGCTAAGGCTGCTGTTGAGGAGGGTATCGTCCCCGGTGGTGGCGTTGCTCTGATTCAGGCTGGCGTGAAGGTCTTCGACAAGCTGGAGCTGACCGGTGACGAGGCTACCGGCGCGAACATTGTGCGCGTGGCTATTGACGCACCGCTGAAGCAGATTGCTGCTAACGCTGGCCTGGAGCCGGGCGTTGTGGTTGACCGCGTTCGTTCCCTGCCTGCTGGTACCGGCCTGAACGCTGCGACCGGCGAGTACGAGGACCTGATGGCTGCTGGTATTGTTGACCCGGTGAAGGTGACCCGTTCGGCTCTGCAGAACGCTGCGTCTATTGCTGGTCTGTTCCTGACCACTGAGGCTGTTGTTGCGAACAAGCCGGAGCCCGCTGGTGCGGCTGCTCCCGGTGCGGACGCAATGGGCGGAATGATGTAATAACTTTTTGTCCCTGATGGGGCAAAAAGTTATGGAATCCGAAGGGCACGAAGTGGCCTTCGGCGGTGACCCGGCGCTGGTACTCAAACCGGCGCAGGTCCACGCATCCGTATGAGGCGGGGGCGGCTACCCATGAAGGGTGGTCGCCCCCGCTTTTGTGTGCCCATGCGTCCTGTCCCGCCGGTGGAGGCGGTAGAATGGCTCCTTATGGAATGCGCCTATTTTCGTGATGACCTCTGCTCCTCCTGCCCCAGCATTGAGACCGCCTACACCGCGCAGGTGCAGGCGAAGCAGGAGCACGCCCGCGCCCTGCTTGCCGCCCACCCTCAGCTGCAGTGGCTGGACCCGGTGACCAGTGCGGAGGCGGGCTTCCGCAACAAGGCGAAGCTCGTGGTGGGAGGTTCGGCGAAGAACCCGACCCTCGGCATTGTGGATTACCGTACGGGCGCCTCCACGGATCTTGGAGAATGCCCGCTCTATATGGAGCCGATTCAGGCGGCTATTCCGGTGCTGCGTGAGCTGATTCAGCGCGCGGATCTGACCCCTTATGACATTCCGAATCGTCGCGGTGAGCTGAAGAATATTCTGGTGACTGCTTCGGCTGCGGGTGAGCTGATGGTGCGTTTCGTGCTGCGTTCGAAGAAGCTGCTGGTGCCGATTCGCCGCCAAATGGACTGGCTGAATGAGCGGCTGCCGAACCTGGCGGTGCTGTCGGTGAACCTGCTGCGTGAGCCGGTAGCACGTGTTGAGGGTGACGAGGAGATTATTCTCTCGGAGCGTCAGACCCTGCCGATGCAGGTGAATGACCTGACCCTGCATTTGCGTCCGCAGAGCTTCTTCCAGACGAACACGAAGGTCGCTGAGGCGATGTACGCGCAGGGTCGTGAGTGGGTGCGTGAGGTGGCTCCGCGCTCACTGTGGGACTTGTACTGCGGCGTGGGCGGTTTTGCCCTGCATGCCGCTTCGGTGATGGACGGCGGTTCGGTGACGGGTATTGAGATTAGTGCGGAGGCGGTCGCTTCGGCGCAGCGCACGGTGGCTGAGTATGGGCTGGAGGGCGTGGACTTTTCGGCTCAGGATGCGCCGGAGTTCGCGGTGTCTTCGGGCGCGGTGCCGCAGATGCTGGTGGTGAATCCGCCGCGCCGCGGTATTGGTGAGAGCTTGTGTGCGTGGATTGAGGGTTCGGGTATTGACCGTGTGGTGTATTCGAGCTGTAACGCGGTGACTTTGGCGAAGGATCTGGAGCGTATGCCCTCGTATGCGCCGGTGCAGGGCCGTGTGCTGGACATGTTCCCGCATACGGACCACTATGAGGTTATGACGTTGCTGAAGCGCGGGTAGGTTTCTCGGGTCAAGCGCTCATTCCTATCCCAAGTCCGCGAGCAGATACATAACACTAGGGCGCGAGCAGGTGATTTTTGGCCGAGCAGGTAGTATTTTTCCTGCATGCTCGGCCAAAAATCACCTGCTCGCGGTGTTATCAGGGTTGCCCGCAACGTGGCGGAGGTGAGGCGATGATGCCCCGAGGCGATATACAGAGCACAGTCATGCACCCGCACGGCTCTTTGCCTCATTCCGCGATTCCTGCGCCCGTATCGCTCGCGCAGTCGGGCCGAGAATGAACGTGAATACGGTGGCGATGATGAAGAGTGCCCCTCCGGTAACAATGGTGTTGATCGCGCCGAACGCTGGTACCGCCCATCCGGTGATGAGGTACCCGACCATACCCGCTAGGGAGAAAACCACACCCATGAAGCTGTAGACGCGCCCGCGCATGTGTTCGTCGATAGCGTCTGCGAAGAGGACTTGCCCGAGCACTTCTTCGGGTCCGTAGAACATGCCCCAGATGAACCAGAGCACGAGTACCGCCCACAGCGCCGGGTGTAGTCCCATACTCAGACAAACGGCGCCGTAGCCGAGTCCGGAGATGCACATCCACCCGCGTTTGGTCATACGCACCCGCCCGGCGCCTGTACCGACGCCGAGTTTGGCTGAAAGCCAGGAGCTGATCACGCATCCGGCGGCGTAGACGGAAGTTGCGATTCCGAAGGCGGTGTAGTCGTGCCCGAGGCCGCGGGTGAGGTATTCGAGCATGGGCAGGGTGGTGATGGGTACGGCGGCGATGGAGAGGAACCAGAAGGTGAGCATACCGCGCACGATGGGGTTGTGTGCGGTGTAGGCGGCGCCTTCGCGCAGGAGTCTGCCGGTGTGGTGTTCCTGCACGGTGGCGGTGCGTTCGGCGTGGGTGAGGTCGTAGTTGCGTATGGTGGCGACGGTGAGGGCAGCGAGCAGGTTGAGGGTGCCTGCGAATCCGACGGCGAGGGCTGGGGTGGTGAAGGATGCGACGGCGGCTGCGATGGTGGGGCCGAGGGTTTGGGCGAGGAAGATGAGGCTGCCGCGGCGTGCCATGTATTTTTGGTAGTCGTCGCCGAGCAGGGAGGGCATGGCGGCGGAGGCTGCGGGGGATGAGAAGGTGCCGAAGGTTGAGACGAGGAATGCGATGGTGAGGAAGGCGGGTAGTCCTGCGGCGGCGTAGAGGGCTGGGGATGCGATGAGTAGGGCGGCGCTGGCGAGCCTGAAGCTGACGGTGAGGGTTTTGCGGTTGAATTTGTCGGCGATAGCGCCTGCGAATGGTGCGAAGAGGATGACGGGGACTGCCTCGACGACCATGACGATAGCGGAGTGGGCGAGGTTGCCGGTGGCGCCGTAGGTCAGCAGGGGCATGGCGATAGCTTGGATACTGGACGCAAGAGCATCAGAAACCTGCGCGGTCAGGAGCGTGAGCTGCCCGCGTGCGTTCAGCGGCGTTGCTGATGTGGGTTTTGCGGTCGCGTCTGGTGTGTTTGTTGGAATGCGCGACGCAGGTGATTCAGGGTGCTCAGGCGAAGGGTCTGTGGTGCGTCTCATAATACTGTGGATTCTATCACGGGTAAGAACGCTGTAACCGAGGCGAAACAAGACACAAGATGCGCGAGCAGATAACAGTCCGTTATCTTCTCGCCGAAATATTATCTGCTCGCGGTGTTATCGGGGTTGCCCGCAACCGGGCGGTGGCGTCTCGGGCTGGTTGTGTCCGAGGCGCCACCGCTTTTTCGTTCCCCTCTAGCGGGCGTGAAATTCTATCCCTGCGCCGCGAAATCCTGTGCCGCGAGAATACCCGCCGCGTACGCCGCCTGGCCTACGTGCTGGGCTGCGTCGTCAATCAGGCTGACCAGGCGCACACCGCGAGTCACCGCCGGAGTCCACGAACGGTCAATAACCTCGCTCAAATCAGCCTCGCTCAGCGTCTGCGCGTAGGCCGCGAGCGCCTCGCCGGTTGCCACAAGGTACTCCACCAGCAGGGCAGAATCTGCAACCACGATGGAGCGTGCCTGCTCGGGGGTGTGGCCGTAACCTATGGTGTCGCCAAGCTCGCCCAGGTTGAAACGTTCCCTGAAGCCCTGAGCCTCCCAGACCTGCGGCTGACCGTTCAGAGCAGAAAGCTGCATGTCCATCTGTCGTCCGGCGTGCCAGAGCAGCCAGGCGATAGAGTTCGGGTGCCCGCACGGGTGGGCGTTGAGCGCCTCCGCTGATAGCCCTTTGACGGCTACGGCGGCCTCGATGCCGGGGCGGCTGGCGGCGTCACGCAGAATATCGTGGGTTTTCATAAAGTCCTCCTGAAGATGCTGGCTCCTCGCAGGGAGCCGGGTAGTTTCAGTCTACGCCCGCGTGTTCGCTGCCTTGAAAGAGTCGCCTTGAAAGAGTCGGTTTGGAAGAAAAAATGTGGCGCGCGGGAATAATACTTATTTCTTCCCGTTGAACTCTGTGAAGACATCATCATCTAAATTTCACAGGAGAATATTATGACCACCCCCGCTCAGTTGCACTTTGACATGGTCGTCATCGGCTTCGGCAAGGGCGGCAAGACCCTCGCCGGTGCATACGCCAAGACCGGCAAGAACGTTGCCCTCATCGAACAGTCCACCGGCATGTACGGCGGCACCTGCATCAACATCGGTTGCGTGCCCACCAAGGCGCTGGTTCACCGCGCCGACGAGTTCCGCGCCAGCGGCGAGCGCACCCTAGAAGAGGCAAACGCCGCCTACGAATCCGCCGTGGTTTTCCGTGACAAGCTGACCGGCATGATGCGCGCCAAGAACCGCGAGATCCTGCTGTCCAACGAGACCGCTAAGCTCATTGACGGTCACGCACGTTTCATCTCCGACACCGAGGTTGAGGTCACCGCGGGCGAGGACACCCTGCGCGTTACCGCCGACTACTTCATTGTCAATACCGGTGCCGTGTCGGTTATCCCGCCGATTGAGGGTATCCGCGAATCTGAGCGTGTGCTCACCTCCACCGAGCTGCAGAAGCTCACCCCGCGCCCCAAGCGTCTGGGCATTATCGGTGGCGGCCCCATCGGTGTTGAGTTTGCCGGTATTTTCTCCTCCTACGGTACCGAGGTGACCATTCTGGATGGTGCACCCGCCCTCTTCGGCCGCTACGACGAGGACGTTGCCCAGGTTGCCCGCGAGATTATCGCAGATCAGGATATTGCCGCTCATACCGGCGTGCGCGTGCAGTCCTTCAAGGACGGCGCTGACTCGGTGACCGTGACCTACCTCGACTCCGAGGGCGCTACCCGGGAGCTGGAGGTGGACTACGTGATGGTTGCGACCGGCCGCAAGCCCGCCACCGAGGGTCTGGGTCTGGAGAATACCAGCATCGAAACCAACGACCGCGGCGCAATTGTCGTGGATGAGCACCTGCGTAGCACCGTGCCGAACATTTTCGCACTCGGTGACGTGAACGGCGGCCCGCAGTTCACCTACATCTCCATGGATGACTACCGCGTGGTGCTCTCCCAGCTGGTCGGTGACGGTTCCCGCTCCACCAAGGACCGCAAGGCAGTGGCTTCGACCATTTACATGAACCCGCCGCTGTCTTCGGTTGGTCTGACTGAGCGTGAGGCGATTGAGGCTGGCCACAAGGTGAAGGTCGCTTCGAAGCCGGTTGCCGCGGTTGCCGCGATGCCGCGCGCGAAGACCCAGGAGAACCCGCGCGGCATCATGAAGTTCGTGATTGACGCGCAGACCGACCAGATTCTGGGTGCCCAGCTGCTGGTAATCGAGTCCATGGAGGTTATTAACCTGGTGGCTCTGGCGATGCGCCACGGCATTACTGCTTCGCAGCTGCGCGATGAGATTTACACTCACCCCTCGATCACTGAGGGTCTGAATGAGGTTCTTGCCGTCGCGGTGCCCGTGAACTAGTCGAACTAGAATCGCGTCTGGATTCGCGGTTCGTATAGCGTTTCTGCTTGTCTGAGTGCTTCCCTGCCCGTTCCGCCCGTTGTGCTGTCAACGGGGGTGTGGGTGGGGAAGCATTTTTGTTAAGGCTCATATATACCTAGTAGCTAAGCATGCCCTAAGATGGTTATGAGATAAGCGCAAGCTCACCGATTGGGTGGTCAGCGCGAGAGGGCTCGGAGGAGACACCCACTCGCTGCTACACCCACCACAGCGCACCGCCTGCGCCGCGCATACAACCGAAAACCAAAGGCACGAACCGGGAGAATCATGGCACTGCCCAAAATCAAGCCCTACACCTACGTCGACCGTGAACACAGCAACCGCGTGAGCTGGCCCGTGGACCCCTCCCGCGCTGTACTGCTCGTACACGACATGCAGGTACACTTCGTCCAGGCTTTCGAAGGGGCCAACCTGGGTGAGGGTAACAACAACCCGGACGCCCAGATTAACATCGCCATTCGGAACCTGCGCCGCCTCATTGACGCCGCCCACGCCGCCGGAATCCCGGTCTACTACACCGCACAGCCGCCGCGCCAGAACCCCGAAGACCGCCGTCTGCTCATCGACTTCTGGGGCGACGGCCTGCAGAACGACGAGTCCGCCCGCATCCTCGACGAACTGGCACCCACCGACCGCGACACCGTGCTGACCAAGTGGCGCTACTCCGCGTTCGTGCGCAGCCCCTTCGAGGACCTGCTCAAGGAGTCCGGTCGCGATCAGCTCATTATCGGCGGCGTGTACGCGCACATTGGCTGCCTGACCACCGCCCTGGAGGCGTTCATGCGCGATATTCAGCCGTTCATGGTCGCGGATGCGCTCGCCGACTTCTCGGAGGAGGAGCACCGCATAGCGTGCGAGTACGCTTCGGGTCGTTGCGCCCGCGTGCTGAACACCGCCGATGTACTCGCCGACCTGCATGCTGCAGAAGGTGCTGAGAAGGCTGAGACTGCTGAGAAGGCTGAGACTGCTGAGGAGGCGCGCGCATGAGCTGGGTCATTGTGACCGGCGCGAACGGCGGTATTGGTGAGGCAACCGTCCACCAGCTCATCAAGAACGGTTATTCGGTGTTTGCGGCTGACCTCGCGGAGCAGCCCATTGCCTCCTTCGGTACCTACGGGGACGCGATCTTCCGCTACCGCGCCGTAGACGTTACGAGCGAAGAGTCCGTCACCGCCCTCGCCAACGCCGTGGCCGCACTCGACGAACCCATCACCGGTGCGGTGCTCGCCGCGGGCATCGCCCACAGCCAGCCGCTACTGGAAACCAGTTTCGCCACATGGAAGCGTCTGCACGCGGTCAACTCCGACGGCGTGTTCCTGTGTCTGCGCGAATTCGCGCGCATCATGATTGACCAGCAGGAGAGCGACCCGGCGAACAGCCGCTCCCTGGTGGCGGTCGCCTCCAACGCGGCACGTGTGCCCCGCGCGGAGTTTGGTGCCTACGGTGCATCGAAGGCCTCGGCGGCGCGCGTGAGTTCCAGCTTCGGTCTGCAGCTTGCCGCGCACGGTATTCGCGTGAACTCGGTCTGCCCCGGCACCACCCGAACCCCTATGGTGACTGACGCCTGGGAGGGTGAGGACCGCTCCGCCCTGCCGGTTGCCGGTAACCCGCAAACGTTCCGTCTGGGCATTCCGCTGCGCCGTATTGCCGACCCGGCGGATATTGCGGCGGTCAACGCCTTCCTCATCTCGGAGGCGGCCCGCCACATCACCATGCAGGAGATTGTCGCCGACGGCGGTGCGACCCTCTAACGGCACCCCGCGTCCGGCGTTTAGATGCCCGGCGCGACCCCACACACCACTGATAGAAGTACGATGACGAACCTTCCCGACTTTATCTTTGCCACCGGCACCCGCGTTCTGCGCGCATCCGGTGCGATGACCCCTGTTACCTTCGATAATGCCCTGGACGAGGCGAAACGTGCCGGTAGCGCCGTCGTGGGTCTGATTCCTTTTGACCCTGATATGCCCGCCTACCTCTTCGTGCCTGAACGCCTGGAGGAGCAGCAGGTGCCGGTTCCCGAGCAGACTGTGGCGCTTGCCGAGCCGGTATCGGTCACCGGCCGGCAGAACGACCGGTTCCGTGCCGCCGTTGCGACCGCCGTGGAGCGCATGAAGGCGGGTGAGCTGAGCAAAATCGTGCTTTCGCGTGTGCTCACTGCCCGCTACGCACCCGGCGCCCTCAACCTGGAGGCGCTGTACAACAACCTGCGCGCCCAGCAGCGTTCCGCGTTCAACTTTGCGGTGCGCCTGCCCGACGGTGAGCGCGGCATGAACGGAAGCTACCTGATGGGTGCCTCCCCGGAGCTGGTGTTCCGCACCGAGGGCCGCGCTTTCAAGACCCACCCGCTTGCCGGTAGCGCCCCGCGCATTGCCGAGCCCGGTAGCGCCGAGGACGAGGCGATTCGTGACCGCCTGTTCGCCTCGCCGAAGGATCGCCACGAGCACGCCTACGTCATTAACGATATTGCCAAGCGCCTGGCACCCATTGCCGAGGAGCTGAACGTGCCGCAGGTGCCCTCGCTGCTACAGACCCCGCAGCTGTGGCACCTGGCGACCCCCATCGACGGCGTGCTGAAGGAGGGACTGACCTGCCTGGACGGTGCCCGCGCGATCCACCCGACCCCCGCGATTTGCGGTGCCCCCACTGAGAAGGCGCTGGAGCTGATTCGTCAGCTGGAGTCTTTTGAGCGCCGCTACTTTGGCGGCCTGGTTGGCTACATGGACGCCGAGGGTAACGGCGAGTGGGCGCTGGTGCTGCGTTGCGCCCAGGTCAGCCCGGATGAGGCGGTGCTGTACGCCGGTGCGGGTATTGTGGCGGAGTCCGACCCCGAGCTGGAGCACACCGAGACCGGCACGAAGCTCGGCAGCTTCGGCCGTGCCCTGGGCGTGGATACCCTGGGCGAAGACACCCCTTAGGCTCTTTCGTGAACGCCTTTCGTGACTGCCTTGACCCGGCAGAATAAAACGACTGAACGCGCACGCTGTTATGGCGGGCGCGTTCAGTCGTTGTTGTTATGGGGGAGCGTGGCTAGTCGGTGAGCAGACGCTTGAGCTCCAGGGGAGTGGCAACCGGCAGAAGCTGAGCCTCAAGCTGCACGGGCTCACCCTCGGCAGGGTTCTCCACAGCCAGGGCGATGAGCATCTTCTGCGCGTGCTCGGGGTTCTCCGCATCGGGCAGCGCCACGGGTACCCACTGCAGGCTAAAGCTCCGCTCGATAGCCTCGCCGCCGCCCTGAGGTGTGGGTGCGCTAAAGGTAGCACGCGCGGTCAAGCTGTCCTGAGTCAGTACGCGCAGGGCGGTCGGCTCGGGAACGTCGCTGCCCAGAAGGTCCCCCGGGACCTCCTCGTTCATGGCAAGTTCGAGCGCATCCAGCAGCTCATCTGTGAGCTGCACCCGAACCAGGGAGGGCACTACGCTCAGGCCGTGGCCGGTCGCCTTGAGCACCGCCTCCTTAGCGGTCCACAGCGCCACCGAGAACAGGTGCAGTACGGGCGCAGGGCGTTCCTGTGCCACCCGCTCATAGAACGCACGTTCTTCATTGGAGAGCGCTAGGCGCGCAAAACCGGAGAACAGACGCGCATCCAGAGTCTCAACATCCACACCGAGCACCGCCGAGGAATTACGGCTAAACGCACCCACCACCAGCGGATTCACCTGCGACATATTGAAATTTACGCCCGCAATACGCGGCTTACCGTGCTTCTTACCGCTGGTGCACAGGGTGCAGGAACGATCCACCTCAATCTCAGAAGCGGCACTGGACGGCACATCCAGACGAGCCGCCGCCATAGCGCGCATAAGCGCCTGAGTGCTCAGGTAGCTGACCGCCGCCGTGGAGGTCGGCAACTGCGCCGCATGCTGCTGCTCAGCAAGCCCCAGGTAGCTCAACCAGCTAAAACGCAGGGAACCGTACATCGTGCGGGTGGGAAGAGCGAAAATCTGCACGCGCTCGCTCGGACGGGCGGTAGGGTGCTCCGGGTGCTGTGCGCTGGGTGTTTCGGGGGCAGAATAGCTCATAGGTTTAGTGTACCCGCCCGGCATTACGGCAATGGGCGCGTCCGAGGCTGCTTGAGGTTGTCCACAGCGGCGACCGCGCGCTACGCACCCTCGCCGCCGGTGCGGTAAAGTCATCACAGACATCATTACGGACTGCCGCCCGCACAATAGAGCGGCGGCGCAGAAAGAAGGTACCGTGAACAGCACGCAAGAGATCATTGCCGCCGCAGACGGCTCGGCGCTGGGCAACCCCGGACCGGCGGGCTGGGCATGGTATATCGATGACGACCACTGGGCGAGCGGCGGCTGGGCGCACGGCACCAACAATATGGGTGAGCTCAAGGCTGTCCTGGACCTGTTCGAGGCGACCGCATCCCGCCCGGAGGCGAAGCTGCGCGTGTACTGCGATAGCCAGTACGTCATTAACTCGCTGACCAAGTGGATGCCCGGCTGGAAGAAGAAGGGCTGGAAGAAATCCGACGGCAAGCCCGTGCTCAACCGCGACCTTCTGGAGGCGCTGGATCAGGCGCTGACCGGCCGCGACTACGAGTTTATTTGGGTGAAGGGCCACGCGGGTCACGCGCTCAATGAGAAGGCGGATTCCCTGGCGAACGGTGCCGCGCGCGCCTACCAGGAGGGCCGTGAACCCGCGCACGGCCCCGGCTTCGGTGCGGCTGCTGAACCCACTACTGCGGCTGAGCCTGTGGAGGCTCCGGCTGTTGAAGTGCCGATTGTGAACGCTCCGGTTGCAGAACCTGCCCTCTCTGACGTTGCGCTCTCTGATTCGGCGCCCTCCGAGTCTTCCGCGGACGCCCACCTGCCCATGCAGGAATTCACCGCAGCCGAGATCGAGAACGCCCAGCGCGGCGTGGAGAGCCTGCGCCTGTCCGGTCTGTTGCGCCCCGCCTCCGCGGTGAACGCCCCCGACCCGGAGGCGGTCCGCACCCGCAAGGAACAGCTGGCGCTCGCGGCAGAGCGTGCCGCTGAGCGTGACGCAAAGGCACTGGCACGCCAGCAGGAGGAGACCGCTCAGCAGGCATCGAGTGCCGCGCAGGCGGAAGAAGAGGATGACCTGACCGGTCTGGAAGAGTTCGCAGGTCTGGACCCGAACGATGTTGACCCGGCGGAACTGCTGGGTGAGACGGAAGAACCTGCAGAAGAGCAGGCGGTAGAGCCTGCCCTAGAACCCGCCGCAGAGCCCGCTCAGCCTGTTGCGCATACTCAGCCTTCTGAGCCTGCGCCCGTTGCTCCCGCCGCGCCTGCCCCGAACCCCGTTGTCCTGAACCCTGAGGAAGCCGCCGCCGCAGAACAACTACTCGAAAGCCGCGGCTCCGTCATGGAGGCACCGCAGCTGGAGTCCATGCTGCACGAGCGTCTGGTGTGGGTGACCGCCACCGGTAAGTCGGTGTCCCGCTCCTCGGTGCTGCAGTACCGCGAACGCGCCTTCACCCAGCAGGGTGCCCCACTCAAGCAGGGTATGCAGGTGCTGGATTCTTCCAGCGTGCTGGTCATGGCGGCGGTTGCGACCGCGCGTGGTCGCGTGAGCCGTTCGAGCATCTGGCATTACGATGCTGAGCGCGGCCTGTGGCGTCTGCGTTTCCGCCAGGAGACCCCTGCTTCCTAAAGCTCAGCTCCTAAAGCTCAGCTCCTAAGGAATGGGCTCTTGGGCGCAAAGATTTCCGTGCAATAAAACCCCGCCGCATCCTCACTTTCGAGGATGCGGCGGGGTTTTCTCAATAGATGTTCGCCGCCTTCTGGCGAATCTGGCGGGTGGTGTGTCGTGCGGCCGGGACCTTTAAACCGCCCGGCCTGCTGCCTGGCTGCGGGTGGGGTTTTGGGCTTGCCGCCCTGACCCCTTAGCCGACGAACATGGAGGCGTTAGCCTGCTCGGTGTCTGCGTAGTTCACGCCTGCGCGGGTGAGTGCCTCGTTAATCTGGGTGATGGATGCTTCGACCTGGCGCTGGGTTGCGTGCCACTGGTCCAGTACGCCCTGGAAGTTGGCGGATGCGGAGCCGGTCCAGGAGCTCTGCAGGTCGTGCAGGGATGCGGTCATGCCGTTGACGTCTGCGGTGATGGATGCGACGTAGGATCGTGCCTGTGCGCTCTTGGCTGCGATGACTTCGGAATCGACATTGAACTGTGCCATGGTTTTTCTCCTTTGAGATATGTGAGATAGGTGGGGCGGTTGCCCCGTGGTGGCGCTTGGGGTTTGGATCTCTGGAAGGGTTGAGTTCCTGACCGGAAGCTTGTTATCACTATATCTTTCAAGATGCATCAAATGAGCTGAAAAGTGATTATTAAATAAATCTGTGGATAAACCCGATAGAATCACTCCGGTATCTCGAAAAAATCGAAAACCCTCCCGAAAATGACGCCGCCATGACGCGCGCTAGGTTGCCCACCCCGCTTTTCGCTGCCACATTTGCCGTAGCTCCTCCTTGCCCGCACCGCCGCGAGTCATAGTCCCGCCTCCAGCGCACAGCAAAACCCCCGAACCGCAGAACCTTCAAGTTCTGCATCCCGGGGGCTTGTGCGTTATCCAGCGTTGTAGCGTTACTTCATCAGCTGATCGTCCGAGACGGGCGGCGGATAGAACGGCAAAGAAATCACGAAGGTAGCGCCGCCACCGTCAGTCTCTTCAATGTGAATCCTGCCCTCGTGCTGCTCAATAATCGCAGCCACAATGGACAGTCCCAGACCCGTACCGCCGGTCTCACGCGAACGTGAAGCATCGGTGCGGTAGAAACGCTCGAAGACGCGCTCTCGGTCCTCGCCGTGAATACCGGGGCCGTGGTCGCGCACCTCCAGTACGGACAGCGGGAAGCCGGGAACCTCTTCGCGCACGCCCACCGCAATCTCCAGGGGAGAGCCGTCGGGGGTGTAGCGCATGGCGTTGGTCAGCAGGTTCGCTACGACCTGACGCAGGCGCGATTCGTCGCCGAGCACGGTTGCGGAGGTCGGTGCCACCTCTTCGTTCAGACCCACCAGGGACACCGCACGATCGGGTGCCGTAGCGTAGGCGTCGTTACTAGCGTCCACCGCGAGGTTGAACAGGTCGAAGGGCGCCAGCTTGGACTCGCGGCGCTCATCAATACGCGCCAGGGTCAGCAGGTCTTCCACGAGCTGACCCATACGCTTGGACTCCGACTCGATGCGGCTCATCGCGGTAGCGACCGCCTCATCGGTCGGTAACGCGCCCTGACGGTACAGCTCCGAGTAGCCTCGAATACTGACCAGCGGGGTACGCAGCTCATGCGAAGCGTCACCCACGAAGCGGCGCATTTTCGCCTCGCTCTTCTCGCGGGCTTTGAAGAGCATTTCAATCTGGGTGAGCATCGTGTTCAGCGAAACCGCGAGGTTACCAATCTCGTTGCTGGGGTTGTAGTCCTCAATACGCTGAGAGAGGTCACCGGCAGCAATCTTGGCGGCGGTTTGCTCCACGCGAGCCAGCGGCTCGAAGGTGCGGGTCACAATCACCCAGGTCATCGCAATCGCGGAGGCGAGAGTCGCCAAACCAAACGCGAAGGTCAGCACACCCACGAGGGCGACCACCTGGTTCGTTTGTTTCAGCGGCATGGCAATAACCATGGATGCCGCCTCCGTCAGCCCAGAAGAATCTTTCGATTCAATGGGTACGGCGAGCACGCGCCAATCGGAGGAGCTGCCCACCGAATTGACGGTGACCGCCTCTTCGTTTTGCTTGCGAACCTTCTCTTCGGTCCAGCCTTGTAGTGCCGGCTCGCTGAACTGTTCGCTGTCCTCGGACTTGAGCGAGTACAGTACGTTGCCGTCCTTGTCGAGCAGGTACAGGCGGTAGGTGCTCAGGGATTGTTCCTGATTGCCGGAGGGGCGCACGGTCGCCAGCTGCACGAGTGAGGGGGCGCTGTTCTTCATCTCTTCGTCCAGCTGGTGCACCATCTGGGCGCGCAGAGCGGAAATCGCCACCAGGCTCGTCACCGCAATGGAGAGGGCGATGAGCATGGAGGTGATGAGCACCAGCTGGGTGCGAAGGGAAAGAGACTGGGGGATCCGGTCGAGGGGTTTGAGCGCCACGTTAGCCTCGAGAACCGCGAATCATGTAGCCCACACCGCGCTTGGTGTGGATGAGCGGCTCGTGGTTTTCACGGTTGTTGTCGATCTTGCGGCGCAGGTACGAAATGTAGGACTCAACGATGGAGGAGTCGCCGTTGAAGTCGTACTCCCACACGTGGTCAAGAATCTGCGCCTTGGACAACACGCGGTTGGCGTTGAGCATCAGGTAGTGTAGCAGGTTGAACTCGGTGGGGGAGAGGTCAATCTCTTCGTCACCGAGGAACACTTCGTGGGTGTCCACGTTCAGGGTGAGGGCGTCAACGCGCAGTACGGCGTCGTCCTCTTCCTGGACGCTGCGGCTACGGCGCAGAATAGCGCGGATGCGGGCGATCACCTCGTCGAGGGAGAAGGGCTTGGTGACGTAGTCGTCACCACCGGCACCCAGACCGGTCACCTTATCCTCGGTGGCGTCCTTTGCGGTCAGGAAGAGCACGGGGGTGGTGGTGCCGTTTTCGCGCAGGCGGCGGGTCACCTCGAAGCCGTCCATGCCGGGCATCATGACGTCCAGGACAATGAGGTCGGGGTTTTCGGCGTGCGCCTTTTCGAGGGCTTCGCGGCCGTTGCCGGCGGTAACTACTTCAAAACCGGCGAAACGCAGGGAGGTGGCGAGCAATTCAAGAATGTTGAACTCGTCATCGACGACTAGGAGTTTTGCTTCAGCAGACATACTCTATCTTTCTCTCTGAATGGCAGGCTGTACTTGATAAGTGAATGATGTGTGTGAGCTTGCGGCTCAAATCTTTATGCCTTGTTGCGGCGCATGACCGACAGGATGAGTGCGGCCATGAGTGCGATAAAGGCGACGGGTAGGAGGACCAGCGGAATCTGGCTCATGAGGGCGGGCGGCGCTACCCCAACCCATTTCATCACGAGCATGGCGACTCCGGTGAGCAGGCAAATCAGGGCGAGAAGCGCACCTGCCGCGCCGAGCCAACGGATAGCTCCGGCGTAGGGAAGGGGAGCGGGCGCCTGGTCTGCGGTACTGCGCGTGTCCTGTACGGGTTCATTACTCATAAATTTAACCGTATCAGCTCACACACAGCTGTTAATGGGCGAAGCCCCAGATTTAGCGGTTTGAGACTCAAATTCACAGCGTATGCGAAGCTTGGGGCGGGCGCCGCAATGTTTGCGCACGCGAGATGCTTTAATAGGGGTATGTCTGAACAGGTTATTGAACTGCTCCCCGAAACTACGCCCGCTACTGACGCGCCTGCAGAGTCCGTTGCGCCTTCTGCCGCGCCTGAGAGCACCGACGAGGGTAGCGCTGTACCTGCTGAGACTCAGCCCTCCGTGAACGCTGAGGAGACTGAGGCGGCTGATACGCCCGCTGAGGAATCTGCATCCGAGGAATATACCTCTGAGGAATCTGCTGCCGAAGAAACCGCACAGAACGAAGACTCCACCCCCGACCCCTTCACCCCGCTGGATGAAGAGGTGGGCGCCCCCTCCCTGGGTGTTCCGCACAAGCTGCGCCGCACCTCCAAGGTGGATGAGATTCTTGCCGCCGCCAAGGATGTGGCGTTGCAGGGCGTTCAGGAAATCGCCCCGGCACACGCTATCGGCCTGGTGCACCACGTGCGCGCCGAGGAAGAGCGTCTGAGCACTCACCTTTTCGAGTGCACCCTGCCCGGTTACCGCGGCTGGTTCTGGTTCGCGACCCTCTCGCGTGCGCCTCGCTCCCGCGTGGCAACGATCTGCGAGGTGGGCCTGCTGCCCGGCGACGACGCGCTCATTGCGCCGGATTGGGTGCCGTGGGCTGACCGCGTTCGCCCGGAAGACCTGGAGGAGAACACCGCGCAGGAGAACGCAGAGTCTGCTGAAACCGCTGAGGCAGAGGAATCTGCTGAGCCCGCAGAGAACAAAGCGGAAGAGAACGAATCTGCCGTGGAAGAAACCGCTTAGGCTGAGTCCGCAGAGTAAGCCTACTGTCTACTCCTCTTAATAAGGGGTGGGTTAGCAAAAGCGTATATATAAGGTGTCTTGAGTCGTCCAATGAGTTTTCATTGGACGACTCAATAACTTAAGCCGTGGCAAAAGCCGCTGAAAAAGTACATAATAGATTATTGAATAAGTAACGACTTAGGCAGTGCTATCTAAGTACTGTTGCGGTGAAAGCTGGGAGAGATATATGACAGACCTCATCGATACCACAGAGATGTATTTGCGCACCATCCTCGAACTGGAGGAAGAGGGCATCGTCCCCATGCGTGCGCGCATCGCTGAACGACTCGAGCACTCCGGCCCAACCGTTTCCCAAACTGTGGCACGCATGGAGAAGCACGGCCTGCTCACCGTTGAGCCGGACCGCCACCTCGAACTGACCGAGGAAGGCCGCCACAAGGCGGTCGAGGTGATGCGTAAGCACCGCCTGGCTGAGCGGCTACTCTCCGACATTATTGGTCTGGAACTTGAGTACGTGCACGAAGAGGCATGCCGCTGGGAACACGTCATGAGTGACAAGGTGGAGAAGCGCATCCTGGAGATGCTCAAGGACCCCAAGTTCTCCCCGTACGGCAACGCTATCCCCGGCCTGGAGGATCTGGGCCACAGTAGTGAGAAGAACGACGAGCGTACCGTGCCCATGTCCCTGGCGGCACGCGACTCCGGTCCCGAGGACCGTTTCACTATTTCTCGCTTCCCCGAGTCCATTCAGACTGACGTTGAGCTGTTGAAGCTGCTGGCTGACGCAGGTATTGTTTACGGCGCTTCGGTGTCCGTGGTTGCTGGCCAGGACGATGACGTGATTGTTCACGCCGACGGTGAAGAGGACACCCTCTCCCTGGACATGGACGTGGCAAACGCGATTGTGGTCAAGCGCGGCGGCAACCTCTAAGCTCCAGCTTTGAGAGTCTACTATCCCGCTTCACGCTTTAAATGGTGGTACCGCCTTCTTACTTGAGGAGGCGGTACCACCGTTTTTTGTGCCGTTGACTCCCCGGGATCCGGCACTGTCTTAGATAGTGGATGATTTAGCTCAAGAATCGGCGCAAAATGCCGTATATAAGGGAAGAAACGGACAAAAGCGGAGGAATGCGGCGTATTCGGGCTACAAAAGGTGGGCTAAGCGACGTATATCAGTAGTTCAGACTACCCTCACGTGAGCGAGCATATACTCCTCTCTTAACTTTTTGGCAACTGCGCTTGAGTGCATTTTTCGCGTTTTTCGCTTAAATCTGAGGTTAAAACTGAGAGACACGCCGGTTTCTGAGCGGGTAATGGGCGCAAAATCTTAAGAGACGAGGCTCATTTTTAAGAGTTTTGAACCATGCCCTTAAGGGGTGGTGGTGCATTAAAAGCGAATGTGCATCCTTGTGAAATGCCTAGTCAAACGCCTTAAGTTGCTTAAGCATCCGCAGATAAACGAGGTTCTGGTCGTTCAAGCTCGCTCCGTTCCTCCGGGGGTGAAAGCTCAAAATTTAAGTTCGATTGAGGTGACAACTGGGAGTTTTCTGTGTATTCTCTTTTCTGTGCCCAAATCCTAATCGTAAGAGGGCACCGTCGAAGCGGTTCCGCTGAGTTCTGCCAACGCTTCGATGAACGTCTACCCAATATGGCAGAAGCGGGGGACCCAATCCCCAAGCTGGGATACGGCTTCTCAATCGAGAGGCCTCGGGGCTAAGTCACTTCGGTGGCCGAGCGAATCCATGCTCGAGTCCGACAGCTCACCTCGTCAGGCAATGGAGGAATTACCAATGGCTAACAAGATCGTACGTACCGCAGGCGCAACCCTCGCAGCAGGCGCAATCCTGCTCGGCTCGACCGTTCCCGCGAACGCATTCGCACAGATCCCCGCTGCAGCTGACCTGTCCTACGACTACACCAACTACGAGTTCGACTACACCAGCTACAACACCCCCGCAACCACCTACGTTGCACCCCAGGCTCAGGCACAGCAGACCTACGTTGCACCCGCTGCAGCTCCGGCACCCGCAGTTGAGACCTCCTATGTAGCACCCCAGGCTGAGGCACAGCAGGCTTACGTCGCTCCTCAGGCTGAGGCACAGCAGGCTTACGTTGCACCCGCTGCAGCTCCGGCACCCGCAGCTTCCTCCGCTTCCACCGGTAACGCATCCCGCGACGCAATCGTTGCAACCGCAATGAGCGGTCTGGGCGGCTCCTACGTTTGGGGCGGCAAGACCTTCGGTGCATGGGACTGCTCCGGCTTCACCTCCTGGGTTTTCGCTCAGCACGGCATCAAGCTGACCGCTTTCACCTACGCAATGAAGAACGAGCTGCGCCCGACCGCTAACCCCCAGCCCGGCGACATCGTCTTCCAGAACGGCTACAGCCACGTTGGTATCTACCTGGGCGACGGCAAGATGATTTCCGCTCTGAACCCCAGCTACGGTACCCTGGTGCACCCCACCTCCTGGATGTCCGTTGACGGCTACTACACCGCTCTCTAAGCCTTAGTGCATAAGAGCTGGGTCTAGCCCAACATACTTCTCAAAAGGCGCCTACCCCGCACGGGGTGGGCGCCTTTTGCGTACCCGAGATTTGCGTACCCGAGAGATTCCATGAAAATACCGCCGAGAGCGCACCTTAGTATGGGCGCATTCTCGGCGGTATGTGTTTTAGATGTATGCGGCTAGGGCGCGAGAGCCTGCAGAAGTCCCTGCGGGTTCTGCTCCCACTCGCTGAGCTCTGCCTGCAGATTAGCCTGCGCGGACTCCTCCCAAAGCTGTAGACCCTCCTCGGAGAGGAAGATGCGCTCGCGACCCAGGATTGAACGCAGGAAGGTCGTACGACCGGTACGGAACGCCTCATCGTCAAAATGGGAGTACTCGCTACGCACCCCGCGCAGGTAGCGGCGGTAGCGTGCCGAATCAGCCGCCAGGATAGCCATATCGGCATCGAGGAAAAACTGAATATCCGCCGGCTCATAGCCTGCCGGTAGATCGGCAGACTCGGGCAGCTCGTGGGTTGCCGTGGCACGCACCAGAAGGCCCACCATCTGCAGCTCGTCACCACTGAGCAGACCCGCGGTAACCAGCGGCTCCAGGGAGATGCTCGCCAGCTGCTCGCTACGGCGCTCATCCTCACCCGGCGCGCCCTCGTACACCGCGTCGTGGAACCACGCCGCCAGAACCAACGCCAGGGGAGTAGAACCCTGCGTGCGGTGTGCGTAGAGGCGGTCCAGATCGGTGAGCATCTGCGAAAGGTGCCCGCTGTGGTGGTAGGTGCGGTGCGGCTGCTCCCACGCCTGTAGCAGGCTCTCACCCAGTTCCGCTACCTGCGCCGTGAGTTGAGCTTGGCTCATGGCAGGAGCCTCCACATGCTTGAGACGGGGTGTATTAAGGCGGGGCGCAAATGCCGCTTCCCAGGCGCGAAGCAGGCGCGGGCGAATCTTCTCGGGGCGTTCCTTCAGGGGAATCCGCAGACCGCTGGCAATGAGCGTGCGAGTCAGCTGTGCACCGCTGAGTTCCTTCGCGCCCGCCCGCACCAGCTCGTCGTAGAGGTGCGCCGGCACGTCGTAGTGGTCGCGGTCGAAGGCACGCTCACTGATGCCCGCCGCGGCGGCGAACTCGTGCAGTTCCGCCAGTGACACATCGGAGATGAGGTGTGAGAAGACGGTGCCGTGCGCGGGCCAGATGGGCGGGTCAATGTAGATGCTCATTCGTACATTGTAGGAGCGGTTCTGCCGCCGGGTGCGGGTGTCCTCAGGCGGTGAACACAGGGCGGTGAACACAGGCTGTGCGGACTCGCGGTGCGGGGTGCCTTATACTGGATAGGTACGCCCTCGTAGCTCAGGGGATAGAGCACTTCTCTCCTAAAGAAGGTGTCGGACGTTCGAATCGTCTCGGGGGCACACAGAATCGGTAGTCACGCCGGTACGAGAAAACCGCCCGTCGCTTGCATTGGCAGGCGCGGGCGGTTTCTCTGTTTCGGCACGTAACGAGCACTCAAGAAAACACGTTGTTATAGCTGAGACAGGTCAATCTTGCCCATCAGCAGGATCTTCTCGCGAGCGGCCTTATCCGCCATCAGCTCAGCAATATTGTGCGGGACAACCTGCCAAGAAATACCCCAGCGATCTACACACCAGCCGCAACGCTCCGCCTCAGGTATAGCCGAGAGCTGCTCCCAATAGTAATCAATCTCCTCCTGAGTACGGCACGAAAGAACTACCGAAACCCCCGGCGTGAATGTGAAATCGTGGAAAGTACCGGAATCAGTAGCCGCCATCCAGGTGCCATGCAGGTTGAAGTCGGTAAACATGACCGCATCTGCCTCAAAGGGGCTACCTTCCGGATAGTGGTACAGGGTGCCGCGGCGGGCATCATCAAACATGGAAATCCAGCCGTTGGTGGCTTCCTCTGCATTGCCGTGATTCGTGCCGCCAAACATGAAAGAAGGCACGACGAAGGGTCGCGGGTCGCCTGCAGGATTGGTAAGCATCAGCTGC
Source organism: Rothia sp. HMSC069C04 (assembly GCF_001812895.1). NCBI lineage: Bacteria > Bacillati > Actinomycetota > Actinomycetes > Micrococcales > Micrococcaceae > Rothia > Rothia sp. HMSC069C04. The sequence goes on along the minus strand of NZ_KV810736.1, from coordinate 525,181 downwards.
CAGGTCATGCCGAAACGATCACGCACCCAGGCGTAGCGTGGGGAGAAAGGATACTCACCCAGTTCCATCAGCACACCGCCGGTACTTAGCTCTTCGTAGAGTTCATCGAGGTATGCTCGCGCTTGCGCCTCACCACCGAAGAGGAGCGGGTCAAAGTTTAGGATGCAACTGATGGACTGGTTCGGGACGTACCGGTCATCACCGTTAATGAGCGAGAGCTGGAAGCCGTGGATGCTTAGAGTCGTGAGTCCGGGCACCTGTTCCATGATGGAAGCATCGCGAAAAACCCTGGTATAGAACTGTGCGGCTTCGTCGGCTGAGCCATTGCACCATAGGGCTATTGAGAGGCTCGGAGGTAAGGTCTGGGTCATGCGGTCATCCTAGCATGACTATTCTGTGCCACCGGTGTGCCGTTGCTGATTTAGGTTGTGAGGCTGATTGACCGAACGGGTGGGAGCCGCGAAGCAAATGCGGTAGCATGGAATATCGAACGTGTATTCTAGGCAGCGAGGTAGACGATGAGCGACAAGCCCGAACAGCAGAAGCAGCCCTTCACCGAACAGGACGGCCTGTTCGCCGCCGAACTCGTCACCCCCGCAGCACCGGTAGACCCTGCACCGGTGGACGAGCCGCCCTTCGACCCCTACTACGACGTACCCCCTGCCGAGGACGACTACTACGCCCCTCCCATGGACGCCGCAGTGATGGATGCTCCGGTGATGGAGGCGCCCGCCCAGGATGTACCCGTCGCCCTGCCCACCGGCATGCCCGCCTACGGTGCCCCTGCTACCAGTGCGCCCGTTCCTGTACCCGGCGCACCCGCAGCCTTCACCACCGCAGACCCGCTCGGTGACTTCATGCCGCCCGCCTACCGCGTCGGCGGTTACGGCGAGGACTTCGACCCCGCTGACCCCTACGGCGAACGCGCCCACAGCCTCAACGCCGTGGACCCTACCTCACTCACCGCAGGGCTCAACGAACGCCAGGAAGAAGCCGTGCTGCACTCCGGCTCGCCCCTGCTCATCGTCGCGGGTGCGGGCTCCGGCAAGACCCGCGTGCTGACCCACCGCATCGCCTACCTGCTCGCAACCCACCGCGCGACCCCCGGCCAGATTCTCGCCATCACCTTCACCAACAAGGCTGCCGCCGAAATGCGTGAACGTATCGAGGCGCTGGTCGGCCCGCGCGCCAAGCACATGTGGATTTCTACTTTCCACAGCTTCTGCGTGCGTGTGCTGCGCCGTGAGGCCGCCGCCCTGGGTCTGAAGTCCACCTTCACCATCTACGATTCGACCGACTCGCAGCGCCTGCTGAGCCTCATCATTAAAGAGCTCAACCTGGACACCAAGAAGTTCACCGCCAAGGCCGTGGGCAACCGCATCTCCGCGCTGAAGAACGAGCTGGTCAGCGCCGAAGCGTACGCATCCCGAGTGGCGAGCGATAACCCGTACGAGAAGACCGTCTCGCAGATCTACACCGTCTACACGCAGCGTCTGCGCGCCGCTAACTCCCTCGACTTTGACGACCTGATTGGCCGCACCGTCTTTTTGCTCAAGAAGTTCCCCGAAATCGCGAACTACTACCGCCGCAAGTTCCGCCACATCCTCGTGGACGAGTACCAGGACACCAACCACGCCCAGTACCAGCTGGTGCGTGAACTGGTCGGCGCCCACACGAAGGCGCCTGCTGACCGCGGCCCCTACCCGGATGCGGTGCCCCCTGCCGAGCTGACCGTGGTGGGTGACTCCGACCAGTCCATTTACGCCTTCCGCGGTGCGGATATCCGCAATATTACGGACTTCGAGAAGGACTACCCGAACGCCCACACCATTCTGCTCGAGCAGAACTACCGCTCCACGCAGAACATCCTCTCGGCGGCGAACGCGGTCATTGAACGCAATCCCGACCGCCGCCCCAAGAAGCTGTGGACCGCCTCCGGCGCGGGTGCGAAGATTATCGGTTACGTCGCCGAATCCGAGCACGCCGAGGCACGCTTCATCACCCGTGAAATTGACCGCCTTGCCGATGAGCACGGCGTGCAGCCCGGTGACGTCGCAATCTTCTACCGCACCAACGCGCAGTCCCGAACCCTCGAGGACATGCTCATGCGTGCCGGCCTGCCCTACCGCGTGGTCGGCGGTACCCGCTTCTACGAGCGTAAGGAAATCAAGGACGCGCTCGCCTACCTGCGCGCCCTGAGCAACCCCGATGACGACGTGAACGTGCGCCGCATCCTGAATGAGCCCAAGCGCGGTATCGGTGCCAAGTCTGAGTCCGTGGTGGCGGAGTACGCGAGTGCGAACCGCATCTCCTTCTACGCCGCCGCACGCCAGGCAGCCGATATTCCCGGCCTGGGTGCCGCCGCGGTGAAGAAGTACGCCGAGTTCGTTCGCCTCATGGACGACCTGGCGCAGATTGCCCGCACCGAACCCGCCGCAACCTGCCTGGAAGCGGTCCTGGAGCAGACCGGGTACCTGGCGGCTCTGCGCGCCTCTAAGGACATTCAGGACGAATCGCGCGTGGAGAACCTCTCCGAGCTACTTGACGCCATGGTCGAGTTCGAGACCGAGAACCCCGGCGCCGACCTGGAGCAGTTCCTCGAACACGTGGCTCTGGTCGCCGACGCCGACTCAATCCCGAACCGCCCCGCCAGCGCGGAGGGTGAGAACGCCTCTGCCGCACAGATTGCGGCCGAAGCCGCTGAGGCGAAGGCGCAGGGCATGGTCACCCTCATGACCCTGCACACCGCCAAGGGCCTGGAGTTCCCCGTGGTGTTCCTGACCGGCATGGAGCACGGCCTGTTCCCGCATCAGCGTGCCCTGACCGATGAGAAGGAAATGAGCGAGGAACGCCGCCTGGCGTACGTGGGTCTGACCCGCGCCATGGAGCGCCTGTACCTGACCCGCTCGGAAACCCGCACCATGTGGGGTAAGAGCCAGTTCAACCCGCCCTCGCCCTTCCTGGAGGAAATCCCGGAGGAGCTGATTGACTGGAAGCGTACCGCCGGTTTTTCGGGCTTTGGTGCCTCCGGTATGGGTGCGTACGGCGCTCGCGGCGGCGGTTCCTATGGCGGCAGCTCCTACGGCAACTCGTACGGTGGCGGCTATTCGGGTGGTTCCCGTTCCGGCTACGGTGGCTATTCGGGCGGCTATGGCTCGGGTGGTTACAGCGTCGGTAGCTCGCGCGGCTCTTACGACCCCTACGAGTCTCGCCCCGCACGCCGCTCTGAGCCGTCCACCGCGGATATTAACGGCTCGGCAAGCTACGGGCTGGCGGCGGCCACCTCGAAGGTGACGAACCGTTCCCGCGTGCACCAGAGCAAGGAAATCCCGACCCTGGCGGTTGGCGATACCGTGCGTCACACCAGGTTCGGTGAGGGCCGCGTGCTCGCCGTTGAGGGTAGCGGCGATAAGACCGTGGCGAAGGTCCGCTTCGGTTCGGAAGAGAAGCGTCTGCTGTTGCGTTACGCGCCGCTGGAGAAAGTGAGCTAGCGCGCCGGGAGCGAGAACCTGATAAAGCCGATGGAAGGGCGGGTACCTGAGGGTGCCCGCCTCTCTTTTGTGCGCTGTACCGGGCGTGTTGTCCGCCTGCTGAGAAGGGCTCCAGGACTTTGTAGAGCACAGCGGTAAAGGCCGCGTGTTCGCCGGTATTCCGCGGCGAATGAGGGTGCGCGGAGGCGGGCATATCTTCCGGTATGTGACCTTTGGGTAAAACCTACCCAAAATATTTGTGAGCTGAGTCGCTAAAATCTCAGATTTGGGGGTCCGTGAGTGCGAGCTCACGCCGAATCCGATAGAGTAGAGACGAGAGAAATTCCCCGCGTCAATGATGCGTGTGCGCCGGGTGCGAGAGATACCTATCGCACGTACCGGACACACAGGGGAAGACACCTCTAATGACCAGGCCGAGTGCACCAGTACTCGGCACCACTTCGAAGAAGAAGGACACCTGTGGACCTTTTCGAATACCAGGCGCGCGAGCTCTTCGCAAAGCACGGTGTACCCGTGCTCAAGGGCATTGTTGCGACCACCCCTGAAGAAGCAAAGGCAGCAGCTGAGGAAATTGGCGGCCTGACCGTCATTAAGGCTCAGGTTAAGACCGGCGGCCGCGGTAAGGCTGGCGGCGTTAAGCTCGCAAAGTCCCCCGAAGAAGCTTACGAGCACGCTAAGGCAATTCTCGGCATGGACATCAAGGGCCACACCGTTCACCGCGTGCTGGTCGCTGACGGCGCAGACATCGCCGAAGAATACTACTTCTCCCTCCTGCTGGACCGCGCAAACCGCTCCTACCTGGCAATGTGCTCGGTAGAAGGCGGTATGGAAATTGAGCAGCTCGCTGCTGAGCGCCCCGAGGCACTGGCAAAGATCGAGGTTGACCCGCTGGTTGGCCTGGACCAGGCTAAGGCTGAGGAAATTGCTAAGGCAGCAGGTTTCTCCGCAGAACTGCAGGAGAAGGTTGTTCCCGTTCTCATCAAGCTGGGCGAAGTCTACACCAAGGAAGACTCAACCCTGGTTGAGGTTAACCCCCTCGTTCTGACCCCCGAGGGCACCATCCTCGCCCTGGACGGCAAGGTCTCCCTGGACGACAACGCAGAATTCCGCCAGCCCGAGCACGAGGCTCTCGTGGACAAGTCCGCTGAGAACCCGCTGGAAGCTAAGGCAAAGCAGTTCGACCTGAACTACGTGAAGCTGGACGGCGAGGTCGGCATCGTTGGTAACGGTGCAGGTCTGGTTATGTCCACCCTGGACGTCGTTGCATACGCTGGTGAAAACCACGGCAACGTCAAGCCCGCAAACTTCCTTGATATTGGTGGCGGCGCATCCGCTGAGGTTATGGCTGCTGGCCTGGAAATCATTCTGGGCGACGAGCAGGTCAAGAGCGTTTTCGTGAACGTCTTCGGCGGCATCACCGCATGTGACGCAGTGGCAGACGGCATTGTGAAGGCTCTGGAGATTCTGGGCGACGCAGCAACCAAGCCCCTGGTTGTGCGCCTGGACGGCAACAACGTTGCTGAGGGTCGCCGCATCCTCTCCGAGGCGAACCACCCGCTGGTTGTTCTGGCTGAGACCATGGACTCCGGCGCTGACAAGGCAGCAGAGCTCGCTCACAAGGCGTAATCGCCAGCAAAGGATTTCAAGGAAGTAATATGTCTATCTTTGTGAACAAGGACTCCAAGGTCATCGTTCAGGGCATCACCGGTGGCGAGGGTACCAAGCACACCGCACGCATGCTCGCAGCAGGCACCAACATTGTGGGCGGCGTGAACGCTCGCAAGGCTGGCACCACCGTCACCCACAAGGCGAAGGACGGCTCCGACATCGAGCTGAACGTGTACGGTTCCGTAGCTGAGGCTATGGAGAAGACCGGCGCTAACGTCTCCATCGTCTTCGTTCCCCCGGCCTTCACCAAGGCAGCAGTTCTCGAGGCTATCGAGGCTAAGATTGGCCTCGTCGTCGTCATCACCGAGGGCGTTCCGGTTCAGGACTCCGCAGAGTTCTGGGCAGCTGCTAAGGCATCCGTGGACGAGAACGGCAAGCAGATTACCCGCATCATCGGCCCCAACTGCCCCGGCATCATCTCCCCCGAGGAGTGCCTGGTCGGCATTATCCCGGCGAACATCACCGGCAAGGGCAAGATCGGTCTGGTTTCCAAGTCCGGTACCCTGACCTACCAGCTGATGTACGAACTGTCCGACATTGGTTTCACCACCGCTATCGGTATTGGTGGCGACCCCATCATCGGCACCACCCACATCGACGCTCTGGAAGCTTTCGAAGCTGATCCCGAGACCGAAGCAATCGTCATGATTGGTGAGATTGGTGGTGACGCTGAGGAGCGTGCTGCAGAGTACATCAAGGCAAACGTGACCAAGCCCGTCGTCGGTTACATCGCAGGCTTCACCGCTCCTGAGGGTAAGACCATGGGCCACGCAGGCGCTATTGTCTCCGGTTCCTCCGGTACCGCTCAGGCGAAGAAGGAAGCTCTGGAAGCAGCAGGCGTGAAGGTCGGTAAGACCCCCTCCGAGGCTGCAAACCTGATGCGCGAAATCTTCGCAGCGAAGTAAACAGCATAGTATTGCGGCAGATGCCGGTAGTCCATGAGGCTACCGGCATCTGTGCTTTAACCCGGAGCTCAACAGAGACAGCATCGACTAATGCTCGAAGGCGCTGGGGGAGTGCGCTGGGGAAAAGAGGAGGGATAGAGCCGCTCCAGCTGTCGAACAGTGCTTGGATTTGAGGGCGCTTTTGAGATGTTTGAACCAGAGCGGTAGAACTTGCGACAGAAAGTAAGATTGTGCACATCTGCCCTCATAAGGTGCAGATATAACCTCAACCTTTGTATACTGGAGTGCATTGAGCCTAGTCAGAATCATTCTTGACGGCTCCAAGAAACACCACCACTCACAGGAGATCACTACACTCATGACCCAGCCCATCTCTCGCCGCACCATCGCCAAGGCAGGCGTCTGGTCCGCACCCGTCGTCGCAGCCTCCGCAGCCGTACCCGCCTACGCCGCATCCAAGGAAACCCCCGGCGTACAGTACGGCGTGTACGTCAGCGTGCAGAACAACGGCGGCTACGTCGGCTACGCATCCTCCAACAACACCGGCACCATCAACCCGGCAAGCCCCGAGGCACACTTCACCGCCTCCACCACCCCCGACTCCGACATCAACTGGGACGACGCAACTTCCAAGCCCAAGAGCGCAACCTACGTCAACGGTGAAGGTAAGTTCACCCCCGTCACCAACTCCCAGACCGGCGCAAACGGCGCATACATGTCCTCCAGCGGCTTCTGGTGGTCCGTACCGACCAAGGACACCGCAACCGGCACCGGCTACATCCCCGGCAGCAGCGTCACCCTCGCAGCTGGCGCAACCTTCGTGACCGAGGTTGAGTACACCGTCGCCGCCAGCGCACAGTCGCTCCTTAAGTTCGGTAAGATCAACGGCCAGGCATGGGCCCCCTCCGGTCGCAAGCTGACCGGTAAGACCACCGAACTGGTAGCCTCCGCAGGCCAGGCAAAGTACCTGTCCGTCGCACAGACCGCTGGCACCTGGACCGCAGAAGTACCGACCATCACCCAGAACTCCGACGGCACCTACACCTTCAAGGGTCGTATCGTCTACACCACCAGCAAGGCGTACACCATGAAGCAGTCCGGCACCAAGTACTACAGCCAGACTAACTTCATGCCGGCGCAGCTGCGCTTCCCGGCAAACGACGGCTGGGTTTCGTACAAGCAGACGTCCAGCGTGCAGGTCGCTAACCTGACCTACTCCGGCAACGGCGCGACCGGTTCTGAGAGCGTTTCCGGTCAGGCCACCACCGCGGAGATTCACCCGTAATAGGGCTCAGCCCGTAGTAGGGCAACCCCTCATGCAGGGTACAAGCGTATAGAAAACCCCCGGCGGATACACTGAATGTATCCACCGGGGGATTTCTGCATCTGTATAGTTCTCAAATGCTTGAAAACGAATTCCAGAGCGGCTATATACACTTGGGAGAGCTTATTAGGGGTGTTGTAACTAGCCGACCGTCGTGCCGAACGCCAGACCCAGCAGGTAGGTCACAAACGCTGCACCAAAGCCAATTAGAATCTGACGAACACCGCGCTTGAGCGGGGACGCGCCCGAAAGCAGACCCACCACGCCGCCGGTGAAGCCCAGCGCCGCACCCACAAACAGCAGAGACAGCACCATCGCGAACACACCCGACAAGCCAAAGATATACGGCAGAATCGGAACCAACGCACCCGAAGCAAAGAACGCAAAGGACGCAGCGGCAGCACCAATATCGGTACCCAAAGCCACATTCTCCTCACGATCCTCATCCTCGCGGTGAGACAGCGACGGATCACAGTCACAATCCATGTAGCCGAAACGCTCCATCGCACGGTGATGCGCCGCCTCCGGCTCCATACCGCGGGCACGGTAAATGAGCTCCAGCTCGTTAGCGTCCAGATCCAAATCACCCGCCACACGCAGGGTCACCCGGGTCGGCTGGGATGCATCCAGCAGCTCACGCTGAGAACGCACCGACACGAACTCACCCGCCGCCATCGACAGCGCACCAGCCAGCAGGCCCGCAATACCCGAGAGCAGAACCATCGAGCTGGACGCGCCCGATGCGGTAATACCCATAATCAGCGCCAGATTCGAGACCAAACCGTCATTAGCGCCAAAGACCGCCGCACGGAAATTACCCGAAAGCTTCTCGCGACCATTAGTCGCCAGGGCGCGAATAATTTCCTCGTGAATTGCCTCGTCAGCCGCCATTTCCTCGGTAGCGTCTGGATCCTCAGCGTAGGGGGAGCGGGACTCGGCGCGCTGAGCCATCGCCAGAATAAACACCGAACCGAAGTTCTTCGCCAAGAACTGCAACACCAGAGATTGCATGGACGGGCGCACGTGCACATTCGCGTGCTCACCGAGCATGTCACGCCAATGCTGCTGGTGACGCTTTTCTGCCTCGGCAACCTGCAGCAAGATTTCGCGGTCGGTGCCCTCGGCGCGGCGAGCCAGGTAGCGGTAGATGCGCGCCTCCGACTCCTCATCAGCCAGGTAGCGGCGCCAACGCTTAATCTGCGCGGGGGAGGGGGAAGTAACCGCACTGTGGCGGGTCGGCTTGTGCTCGGTCGCCTCAGCTACGGTCCTTTCAGTCTCGGCCGCGTCAGCCTGAAGCTTCTCGGTCTGCTCGCCGTACGTGTCTTCGCCGTGCTCGTGCGTCGCGTGCGTGCTCATATCTCTCTTTCCGCCGGATGCGGGTCGCTCCGGGTATCTCCCGGGTGCTCAACCATGCGTTCAAGTCTGTGCGTTCTGTGTTAATCAGTGAACCACTGTAGAGCACTCCGAACAGAAAATCTAGGACGGCCTAACCCGGTGTTATTGTTCGCCTCAACGTACTTTGTGATACCGCACGGACGAGGACTCAAGCGCCGGGAAAGGTAAAAGTGTCGGGAAGAAGCGGGGCATCTTCGAGCATAAAAAGCCGGGCGGGTGCACCCTCCATAAGGAAGCGCACCCGCCCGGTTCGTGACTCTAAAAGCTAATACCTATATGACGTGCCGCCATAGGTAGGCTGTCGTTTAGAGGCTACGACGTAGATGGTTGCAGCTTAGATGTTGCCTTCGCCGTTCTCCAGGAACGCGCGGATGAACCACTGGAACTTCTCCAGCTCGGCGGTCTGACCGATCAGCAGGTCCTCGGTGACGGGGTCGGACTCGCCAGCGAACGCGATCGCCTTGCGGTGAGCCTCAATCACGCGGGTGTAGACGTCGTTCAGGGCGTGCAGGTGGTCAGCAACGCGTGCGCGGCCGACGGGGTAGTCCTCGACGGTGCGCTGTGCGACCAGTGCGCCAGCCAGGCCGTTGGGGGTTGCGCCCAGGGTTGCCATACGCTCTGCGATGGCGTCGACGAACTCGCGGACGGTGTCGACCTGGGGGTCAATCATTTCGTGAACGGCGATGAAGCCGGGGCCGGTCACGTTCCAGTGAGCGTGCTTCAGCAGCAGGTGCAGGTCGTTCAGGTCGTGCAGACGTGCCTGGAGAACCTCGGAAATGCCCTTGCCTTCTTCGAGGGTCAGGCCGGGTGCGGTGTAGTTTGCGAATGCCATGATGGTCTCCTTCATGATGCTGTGATGCTTGTGGTTCGGTGGGATTTGTCGCCCCGCCGAATCGTTATTATGAGTAAATCATTTTAAGGAACCATTGTCAAGGTTATTTTGAGTAATTCGTAATAAATTGTCATCTATGTGTCGCGCCGCACTTAAAAGCTCCTGCCCAAACGTGCCAGCCCCAAACGCCCGCGTGGCTCACCGCCCAGGCGCACACAAAGGGTGGGATGCGCGATATCTCATCTTGTGCATCCCACCCTTTACGGTGAAGTGTATTCAGTTCTCTGTAGAGCTTTCAGTCTGCAAACTACGCGGCTACGCCAGCGCGCGAACCGCCTCCAGGGTCAGCTCCTCATGCTTGAGGCGCACGGTACCCAGCTCCGCCGGAACCTCCAGCTCGCCCGGCACAACAATGACACGCATACCCGCCGCGGTTGCGCTACGCACGCCCGAAGGGGAGTCCTCAATCGCCACGCACTGAGTCGGATCAACACCCAGACGCTCCGCTGCCAAAAGGTACGGCTGCGGGTCCGGCTTGGGGTGAGTGGTCTCATCGTTACCAATAATGACCGAGAATGTGCCCTCGGGAGCCGCGTTTGCGGTACGGCGCGCTACGGAAGTGGTCGCATTGGTGACGATAGCCGCCGGAATCTGCGCCTCGCGAACCTCCGAAAGGAAACGCTCAATACCGGGCAGGAACTCTACCGGCTGGTGCGCCAGGGCGTCATGCACCTTCGCCACAAGACGTTCATTAATCTCTTCGTCCGGCAGATCCACGCCGCGCTCGCGCAGGCGATCCAGAGTGAACTGCATGGACAGACCCAAGCAATCGAGGGTGTCCTGCTCGGTCCAGGTGCCACCGAAATCTGCGGCGAGAGCAACCTTAGCGGCAGCCCATACGGGTTCGGTGTCAACCAGGGTTCCGTCGTGGTCGAAGAGAATGGCGGCGGGGAAGGTGTTCGTAGTCGTCATGTCATTAAGCCTACCGGTTTATTTCTGAGGCGAGCGTAGGACAGTGTCCCCAATCGTCACCAAAAAATCTGTGCCCGCGTTCTGGGGGTTCTTGGCGATAGTGAGCAGCGCATTGGCAACGTCCTCACGGGCAATCGTCGGAATGCCCGGAACGCGTTCGACACTCGCCATGTTAAATACCTTCACCCCGCCCCTACCGGGCTTATCGGTCAGCCTGCCCGGATGCGCCCGCGAAATATACGGCTGATATTCGGCAACCAGGGCGTCCGCCTTAACCTTGTCGGTAAAAATGCCGCGCATGATGACCTTGCATACCAGGCGCATGGGCAGGGACGCGGTCCGTACCGTATCGCCCACACCGTAGGCGCTCATCAGAACGCAATGCTTCACGCCTGCGCCCGTGACCGCCTCCATGATGAGGGGCAGGCGCTCCTGCATGAACGTGGAGGAGAGAAACTCTCGTACCGTGGCTTTCTGGCCCAGGATGCTGACCATCACGTCTTGCCCGGAGGATGCTGCGGCGAGCTGCTCGGCATCGTTCAGGGCTCCCGGAACGATAGTGAGATTTTGGTGCGCTCCCAAAAGTGTTAGCGCCTTGTCGGGGTTGCGCACGTAGGCGGTGACGGTGTGCCCCTCCTCTAGGGCTTTGCGGGTGAAGAGGTAGCCGGTGCGGCCGGTTGCGCCTATAACCAGTATTTTCATGTGGGTCCCCATTCGTGACTGTGATTGTTGTGGGAGCCCGCAAGCGCCCAGCCTCGCAAGTACCCAGTCCGGTCAGTATAACAATGCGGTTTTGACTGGGGCTTTTGTCCGGGGCTTTTGTTTGGGGGTCAGGGGTGTGAGGTGGGGTGAGGTGGGGTGAAAAATATGAAAATTTTTTTGCAGGAGGCTTGCGAAACATAATTGAGTGGAGTAGACTCAAGTTATGTAATGCAGGGGCGCATAGGATAAGCCCCTCGAAATGCGAAAGGAACATCATGGACAACAAGTTCACGACCAAGAGTCAAGAAGTTATCTCGGCGGCAAATACTAATGCTCAAACCGCCGGTAACCCCACTATTGAAACCGCGCACATCCTCAAGGCCCTCATGGACCAGCGCGAAGGCGTCGCCGTAGCAGTCCTCAAGGCTGCAGGCCTGGATGTGGACGCTATCTCCGAGGCGGCATCCGCTGAAATCAAGAAGCTGCCGAAGGCATCCGGTGCCTCCGTGCAGAACGCCTCCCTCAGCCGTGCCGCGCTCTCCGCTCTGCAGGCGGCACAGACCCGCGCCCAGGGCTTCGGAGATACCTACGTTTCTACCGAAATGATTCTGCTCGGCATTGCCAGCGGCACAGATAGCACCGCTGAAGCAATGCACAAGCTCGGCGCTACCGCAGAGCTCATTGCACAGACCATCCCCACCGTCCGAGGAGACCGCACCGTGGACACCCCCGACCCCGAAGGCACCTTCCAGGCGCTCGAAAAGTACGGTACCGACCTGACCGCTATTGCCCGCGCGGGCAAGCTTGACCCGGTCATCGGCCGCGACTCTGAGATTCGCCGCGTTGTGCAGGTGCTTTCCCGCCGTACCAAGAACAACCCCGTGCTGATTGGTGAGCCCGGCGTCGGTAAGACCGCCGTCGTGGAAGGCTTGGCACAGCGCATGGTTTCTGGCGACGTGCCCGAATCCCTGCGCGGCAAGACCCTCATCAGCCTGGACCTGGGCTCCATGGTCGCAGGCGCAAAGTACCGCGGTGAATTCGAGGAGCGTCTGAAGGCTGTCCTCGAAGAAATCAAGAAGTCCGAGGGTCAGATCGTGACCTTCATCGACGAGATTCACACCGTCGTCGGTGCGGGCGCGTCCGAAGGCTCCATGGACGCAGGCAACATGCTCAAGCCCATGCTTGCCCGTGGCGAGTTGCGCCTGATCGGTGCCACCACCCTGGACGAGTACCGCGAGAACATTGAGAAGGACCCCGCACTGGAGCGCCGCTTCCAGCAGGTGTACGTGGGCGAGCCCAGCGTAGATGACACCATCGGTATTCTGCGCGGCCTGAAGGAACGCTACGAGGCACACCACAAGGTGCAGATCGCTGACTCCGCGCTGGTTGCCGCAGCAACCCTGTCCAACCGTTACATTCCCTCCCGTCAGCTGCCTGACAAGGCAATTGACCTGATTGACGAGGCAGCATCCCGCCTGCGCATGGAAATTGACTCCGCACCGGAGGAAATCGACCAGCTGCGCCGCGCCGTGGACCGCCTCACCATGGAGGAACTGGCACTTGCCGACGAGACCGATCCCGCATCCGTGGAGCGTCTGGAAGCGTTGCGCAAGGACATGGCTGACAAGAAGGAACAGCTCGACGCCCTCAACGCTCGTTGGGAGGCCGAGAAGGCTAGCCTGAACCGTGTGGGTGACATCAAGACCCAGATTGACGAGCTGCGTTCCCGCGCAGAGGTTGCACAGCGCGAGGGTAACCTCGCCGAGGCATCCCGCCTGCTGTACGGTGAGATTCCCGCAAAGCAGGCTGAGCTGGAAGAAGCACAGCGCGCCGAGGACACCGCCAAGAGCGAGTCCATGGTCTCCGAAGAGGTCACCGCGGACGATATCGCCGAGGTGATTTCCTCCTGGACCGGTATTCCCGCAGGTCGCATGATGCAGGGCGAATCCGAGAAGCTGCTCGAAATGGAGAAGCGCATCGGTGCCCGCCTCATTGGTCAGGAAGCCGCAGTGGTTGCCGTCTCTGACGCTGTGCGCCGCGCCCGCGCCGGTATTTCCGACCCGAACCGCCCGATTGGTTCCTTCCTGTTCCTGGGCCCGACCGGTGTTGGTAAGACCGAGCTGGCTAAGGCACTGGCTGAGTTCCAGTTCGATGACGAGCGTGCCCTGGTGCGCATCGACATGAGTGAATACTCCGAGAAGCACACCGTTTCTCGCCTGGTCGGTGCCCCTCCCGGATACGTCGGCCACGAAGAGGGCGGTCAGCTGACCGAGGCTGTACGCCGTCGCCCCTACTCGGTGGTCCTGCTCGACGAGGTTGAGAAGGCACACCCCGAGGTCTTCGACATCCTGCTGCAGGTACTCGATGACGGCCGCCTGACCGACGGCCAGGGCCGCACCGTGGACTTCCGCAACGTCATCCTGATCCTGACCTCGAACCTCGGTTCGCAGTACCTGGTCAACCAGGACCTGCCCTTCGAGGAGCGCTCCGAGAAGGCACTGGAGGTTGTGCACCAGGCATTCCGCCCCGAGTTCCTCAACCGACTGGACGACATCATCATGTTCCAGCCCCTGTCGGCTGAGAACCTGGGCCAGATTGTGGGCCTGCAGATCAAGAGCATGGCTAAGCGTCTGGAGGACCGCCGCCTCACCCTGAACGTCACCCCCGCCGCCCTGGAGTGGCTGGGTAAGACCGGCTACGACCCGGCATTCGGTGCCCGCCCGCTGCGCCGCCTGGTACAGCGCGAGATTGGCGACCGCCTGGCTCGAGGCATCCTCTCCGGTGCAATCCACGACGGCGACACCGTGACCGTGGATGTGAACCCGGACGTTGCCAGCGACGGTCTGTCGGTGACCTCCGAGCGTGAGCAGAAGGCTGAGAACTAAACCGGTCTGCTGGGCGGACTTAGCCCGTGGCTGAGTTTGCACATTCGAAACCATACGAAATAGGCTGTGGGGTACCCTCGAAAGGGGGTGCCCCACAGCCGTTTAACGCGTTAGAACCGCGCTGAACCGCACTAGTACACAGAGCATTGAGGAGAAGAATGGACCGCTGGACTGACCACCAGAACTTCGCCGCCGCCGGTGAGCAGCGCGAAGAAATCGCCTCCGTGCACCGTGCCGCAATCCGCTCGATTCAGCGCGTTGTCTCTGAGAACGCCACCCCGCACGACGAAGAATACGCCTCCGCGGGTATTGCCGAGCTACTCAAGGCGGGTAAGGTTCTCGTGCTCACCGGCGCGGGAGTAAGCACCGAATCCGGCATCCCCGACTACCGCGGACCCGGCGGTTCCCTGCACGACCACCGCCCCATGACCTACCAGGAATTCCGCTACGATGACGCCGCCCGCCAACGCTACTGGGCGCGCTCCTACGTGGGTTGGCGCCGCATGCGCCGAGCCGAACCGAACCGCGCCCACTATGCGCTCGCCGAGCTGGAGCAGCTGGGTGCCGTGAGCGGCGTGATTACGCAGAACGTGGATGGGCTGCACGCCCGCGCTGGAAGCTGCCGCCTGCTGGCACTGCACGGTGACCTCTCCCGTATTGTGTGCCTGGACTGCGGGCAGGACGAGAGCCGCGAAAGCCTGGATGCACGCCTGGACGCGGCGAACCCCGGCTACCTGGCGCGCCTTGAAGACGAAGAGCTGCGCGTGAACCCTGACGGTGACGTGGAGCTGGACGAGCGCTATATTCGCGATTTTCAGATGGTGCCCTGCATCGCCTGCGGTTCGACCCGCCTCAAGCCGGATGTGGTGTACTTTGGTGAGTCCGTGCCCGCCGAACGTAAGGCGCTCAAGGACGCCATGCTCGCTGAATGTTCGGCGCTGCTGGTGGTGGGCTCCTCGGTGGCGGTTATGAGTAGCTACAAGATTGTGTTGGAGGCTCTGCGTGCCGGCAAGCCGGTCGCTGTCATCAATGGCGGCCCCGGTCGTGCGGATGCGAAGGCTACCTACCTGTGGCGCACCGGCGTGGGTGAGGCGCTGGAACTCATGCTCGACGCCGTTGACGTTTAAGGTTGCTGGAGTCGTTGCAGAGGTCTAGGCTGCGCTGTTTTCCAGTGAATGCTGTTTCTCTAGCGAATTTTGCCGCGCGTGCACTGACCTATAGCTGGCCCGTCGTTAACTGCACGAAAGTGCTATTTTGTGTTGCAAGTCATTGCAAATAGCCCCTGGACAGGCGGATACACCCAGAGCGCGGGGATAAAATGATGGGATGGACATTCGACACACTATCACTCGCTTCGGTGCCACCGCCCTGATCGGCTGCGGTCTGGCGGTCACCGCAATCCCCGCAACGTTCGCTCAGAACGGTGAAGAGTCCGTCACCCACGTCTACTCCGACAAGGCGACTTCCCACATCTCTGAGGTCTGGTACAAGGGCGAAACCCTGAAGATTACCGGCGAAGGCTTCCTGACTCAGGACGGCACCTCCGGCTCCGTCATCGCTATCAAGCTGAACAAGGGCTCCGTCAAGATTGACGGCAAGGACTACCTGGAAGTTCAGGCTGACGAGAAGGGCAACTTCTCCGTTTCCATTCCCTGGCAGAACGACCTGGATGAGCGTATCTCCGTGGACGTCTACCTGCTCTCCGGCTCCCTGAAGGACAACGACACCGCTCGCGGCGGCAAGGCTGCGACCGTGAAGATTGAGGCTCGTTCCGTTCAGGAAGCAACCCCCTCCGCTACCGCTTCGGTGAGCCCTTCGGCAACCGCTTCTGCTTCGGCTTCCGTGGTGGCTACCCCCTCCGCTTCTGTTGCGCCCTCCGCATCTGCGACTCCTTCGGCTTCGGCTACCGCCGCTGATGAGGTTGTTGCCTCCGTGGATGCAAAGATCAAGGACCGCGCCGATGAGAAGGCGTCCGCTACCGCTTCGGTGAGCCCCTCGGCTACCGCGTCGGCTTCCGCTTCTGTGGTTGCAACCCCCTCTGCTTCGGCTTCTGCTTCCGCATCGGCTTCCGCTTCGGCCACTACTGAGCAGAACGCACCTGTAGCGAACGAAGCGAAGGATCAGCTGGGTGATTCCACCTCCGCTACCGAGCAGGTGACCGCTTCGGCTGAGAGCACCCGCTTCGCGAACTGCGCAGAGGTTGCGGCTGCTGGCCTGGCGCCCATTCACGAAAGCCACCCGGACTTCCGTAAGAAGTTCGACAACGATGGTAACGGCCTGGGCTGCGAGGTTATCAACAGCGAGGTGACGGACGGTTCCTCTTCCAACGGTTCCTCGGGTTCTTCTTCCCGCAACTCTGGCGGCCTGGACAACCTGGGTAGCGGTTCCTCCTCTTCGAGCAATTCCACTTCGAGCCGCGCTCAGCGCTCCTCCCTGGCTAACACCGGTGCTTCCAACGCCTTCACCATGGCTGGCCTGGGCCTGGTAGCTCTGGGTCTGGGCGTTGCTGGCGTGACCGCTGTGCGTAACCGCAAGAACTCCTAAAACTATCGTCACCGCCCGGTGCGGTGCGTGAGAGTCCCCTCTCCTGAACGCTTTTGAATGTTCGGCGGAGGGGATTCTTGCGTTTAACGGGGTGGTTTTTGTTGGCGTGTTGTGTCGGTGGGATGGCGCATGTACTTGCTGGTTTCTTCAAGTCTCAATTGAGACTTTAGGGGTGCACGGCGGTGCAAAAGGTCTCTATGGTTCAACCATGCCTTCAATAAACCTTCAAGAAAACCCCGGTTTGTGAGTCAGGTCATGGCAAATTGGCGTCTTGGGAGCCGGTATCCCAAGCTTCGCTCGTTAGAATGGGGGGCATGAACATTCGAAACAACATCGCACGCATCGGTGCCACCGCTCTGATTGGCTGTGGCCTCATTGCTACTTCCGTTCCCGCAACCTTCGCTGTTGAAGGCGCGCCTCAGACTGTCTACACCTACGCAGACTCTGCACAGTTCATTGCCCCCGACACCTGGTATGAGGGTCAGGGCCTGAACATTGGTGGCGAGGGCTTCAAGACCGCTGACGGCACCTCCGGCTCCGTTCTGGCTCTGAAGCTGAACAAGGGCGCCGTT
The DNA here is from genome assembly GCF_001812895.1 of Rothia sp. HMSC069C04. Lineage (NCBI taxonomy): Bacteria > Bacillati > Actinomycetota > Actinomycetes > Micrococcales > Micrococcaceae > Rothia > Rothia sp. HMSC069C04. The sequence continues at coordinate 507,891 of NZ_KV810736.1, read as the reverse complement.
AAGATTAACGGCCAGGACTACCTGGAAATCCACGCTGATAGCGATGGTAACTTCTCCGCCACCATCCCCTGGCAGGAAGAGCTGCACGGCAGCGTTTCCGTTGACATTTACCTGCTGTCCGGCTCCCTGAAGGACGGCGACGTTCCCCGCGGCGGTAAGGCAGCTACCGTGACCATTAAGGTTGCAGAGCAGCCCGCACCGGCTCCTTCGGAGGACCCGACCCCCGCTCCTTCTCAGGACCCGACTCCGGAACCCACCCAGGATCCCACTCCCGAGCCCTCCAAGGAAGCAACTGCTGAGCCGACCACCGAGGCTCCCAAGCCTGCTGAAGAGACCTCCGCACCCGCAGTTGAGGACGCTAAGGAAACCAAGCCTGCCGAAGAGCAGAAGTCTGAAGACCAGAAGTCTGACCAGGCTTCCGACTCCTCCGCAAAGGACGAGAAGACCTACAAGTACCAGAACTGTGCTGACGTGTGGGCAGACCGCGGCACCTCTATTCATAGGGGTGACCCGGACTTCCGCGATAAGTTCGACGCTGACGGTGACGATGAAGGTTGCGAAGAGCAGCCGAACTACGAGAACTCCAACAAGTCTGACAGCGTTTCGCTGAGCTCCGGCTCGAATGACAACCTGGGCTCCGGTTCTTCGAACGCATCCTCCAAGAGCTCTTCTTCCCTGGCTAAGACCGGTGCATCCGACGCGATGACCGCTGCTGGTCTGGGTCTGATTGCTCTGGGTGCTGGTGGCGCGACCATCGTGGCAACCCGTATGCGCAAGAAGGCATAATAACGCCTAGTCGCTAAGTTTTTAGCTGCTTTTATGGGCTCCCTCCATATCGGAGGGAGCCCATTTTTTGTGCTTTTTGAAGCTGTGGGATGCTCCGTCAAGGACGCGAGAAAAGAGAAAAATTACGATTGAATAGCGCCACGATTAGGGTATTTATTAGAGACATATAACACTTATCTATAAGTTAAGGCGAGCACAGGGTAAACACAGGCTTGCACGGGAATCTAGATACTACAAAGAACGCACAGCCCGAAGCTGAAGAACAGACAGCAAAGAGCACCGCGAACATCACGACACGATACCTGGAGCACCCAATGACTATTCTGACCATGGCGATTGCCGATGCCATAGCCATCGCAGCTCTCTGCACCCTCTACATGGTGCGGCACCGCAACCGCGAACTGATGATTTCCTACGCGGTCATCAACGCCGGCATCTTCACCGTCTCGGTGGCGCTGGTATCCGCCGGATCGAACGCATCCGCTATGGGTATGGGCCTCTTCGGTGTCCTGTCGATTATCCGATTGCGTTCCACCGCCCTGAGCCAGCGCGAGGTGGGTTACTACTTCGTAGCCCTCTCGGTCGGCATGATCGCAGGTGTGAACATTAGCCCGGCGTACATCGCCTTCGGCCTCATGGCTACCCTGGTCGCCCTGATCGCGATTCTCGACTCGCGCAGCACCCCGGTCTCTACCGATCAGACTCAGGCCGTCACCGCCGATCGTGCGATCAGCGACGAGGAAGAGCTCAAGGCATACCTGAGTGCTCGCCTGGGTTACACCGTCACCTCGGCGAAGATCACCGAGCTGGACATGGTGAACAACCTGACCCGCGCCACCGTCACCTACCAACCCAAGGAAACCACCGAGGGCGGCACCCCCGCGGCAGTGGAGACAGCACCGGCTAACGCAGCACCGATTGCGGCTCAGCCTGTAGCCGCTCAGACGGTAGCATCGCAGGCTCCTGCGGCCTACCCGGCAGCACCTCAGGTTCCCACCGCCGAGGCGCACACCACCCTGGACACCCGGATGGTTCCGCTCCAGCGCACCCCGGTAGGCAAGTAAGACCAGCCGGTATAAAAGCCTCCGATTCACTCTAACTGCACAAACATCTCCGATACCCACGACACGCCGCCCCCAGCGCACAGCACGCAGGGACGGCGCCCCAGAAGGACGAAGACCCATGACTAACGCAGCCGCAAACATCATCCCCGCAGAGTGGAAGAGCATCAGTCTCGAAGCCATGAACGAGAAGGCAGCCATGCAGACCCGTGTGGACCGCAAGTACATCGTCGATGCGGAAACCGCCGCGAAGGTACTCTCCACGCTTGACGCAGACGCCTCCGTCATGGACATCAAGGGCCAGCGCGACTTCGCCTACGACTCGGTCTACTTCGACACCCCGCAGATGCAGAGCTACCACTCGGCAGCCTACAGCCGCGACGATACCTTCAAAATCCGTACCCGTAGCTACCTGGACTCGAAGCTGACCTTCCTGGAGGTCAAGACCGACGGCGAGCAGGACATGACCGTCAAGAAGCGCATCCCGTACACCTTCGAGAAGCGCGATACGCTCACCGCGGAAGGCCACGAGTACATCACTGCGGCACTTGGTGACATCCTCGCGGGCCCCGTGCACAAGCTGGAGGCGGTCCTGACCACCGGGTACCGCCGTACCACGGTCTTCCTGCCGCAGAGCGAGAAGAACCCGGTCGCCTCCCGCATGACGGTGGACACCAACCTGACCTGGACCCCGCTGTCCGAGAACATCCTCATGGCGGGCGTGAACTACCGTAACTTCCACGGCAACCTGGTCGGCACCACCTACGGCCTGCCGAACACGGTCATCATCGAAACCAAGTCCGGTGTGGAGCCCTCCGTAGCGGATCAGCACCTCTGGGATGCGGGCATCACCCCCTCAAAGATTTCCAAGTTTGCAACCGGCGTGGCGGCGCTGAACCCGCAGCTGGCAAGCAACAAGTGGAAAGAGACCCTGGAGAACTGGATGCACCTGGAACCGGTCGATGGCACCCGCCTGAACGTGGATGACATGACCGAAGAGGATTACCAGAAGCTGCTGACCGAGCGTTTCGCAGCCGCCTAAAACGGCAATCTGGCTAAAACGGCGATCTGGGATGCGCGGGTAGGGTAGTGCACCTACCTTACCCGCACCCCCAGCCCCTCATCTATATCCCCCGAACCAAGCACAACATCGGCTTTATTCACCCCACATAGGCAATAACCGCTCTCACACATGTTCACATTTCACATACGTCTTACCCCTGTGGCGCTGGCTCTACGCGAGTGGTCACCCAAACACAAAGGAAAACCCGTGAAAAAGAGCAATATGATTAAGAGCGCAACCTCCATTACCCTCCTGGCGGCCCTGGCCCTGACCGGCTGCTCGGCAACCTCGGCATCGAACACCAGCGCGACGAGCGCCATCAGCACCTCCACCTCGAGCGATTCCGACACCAAGTCGAAGACCGCCGATTCCTTCTCCACCGACGTGAAGAGCGGCGCGAAGCTCGCCGAGGACACCCACTACTCCGCGAAGGATCTGACCTGGGATTCCTCCAGCGAGGTCACCATCGATCTTTCTAACCCGACCGCGACCGACGGCGTGACCGTCAGCGATGGCGTCATCACCATCACCAAGGCGGGTAACTACCGCCTGAGCGGCACCTATAGCGGCCAGGTCAAGGTTGAGGCAGCCGACAGTGACATGGTCCGCCTGATCCTGGATAACGCGACTATCACCAACTCCACCGGCGCGGCTATCAACGTGGTTGAGGCGGACGAGGTCGTTATCTACACCGCCTCGGGTAGCACGAACACCGTCTCTGACGGCTCCTCCTACTCCGATACCGCCAGCGGCAGCCCCGACGCAGCCATCTACTCCAAGAGCGACCTGACCCTGGCGGGCGAAGGCACCCTGAAGGTTGAAGGTAAGTACGAAGAGGGTATCCACACCACGGACGGCCTGGTCAGTGCCTCCGGCACCCTGGAAGTGAACGCGGCAAACACCGGCATCAAGGGTAAGGATTACGTCGATATCCTGGACGGCACCATCACCGTGACCGCAACCAAGGACGGCATCAAGGCAACTAACGACACCGACGGCAACCGCGGCTGGGTACGCCTGGGCGGCGGTACCGTGAACATCTCTGCAGGTGACGACGGCTTCAAGGCTGAGCGCGTGCTGGAGATTTCGGGCGGTACCCTGAACATCACCGAGTCGAACGAGGGTATCGAGGCGCAGTACATCAACATCCTGGACGGTACCGTGAACGTGACCAGTTCCGATGACGGCATCAACGCCTCGTACAGCACCTCCAGCTCATCCAGCACCGAGTCGACGTCGAGCTCCACTACGCAGACCAGCCAGACTGCCCAGAGCAACCAGACCGCGCAGAGCAACCAGACCGCGCAGAATACCCAGAGCGGCCAGTCGGCACAGGGTAATGCAGCGCAGGGCGGTCAGGGCGGTCAGCCCCCGGCAGGTGGCCAGGCGCCCTCCGGTAACATGGGTCAGCCCCCGGCCGGTGGCGGCGGTGGCATGGGCGGCGGCATGGGCGGTGGCCACGGCACCTTCGAGGTTGTCGACGCGACCATCAACATTGCCGGTGGTACTGTCACCGTGAACGCAAACGGCGATGGCATCGACTCCAACGGTACGGCAACCCTCTCGGGCGGCACCCTGGTCGTGAACGGCCCGTTCACGGGCGGTAACACCTCGCTGGATACCAACGGCGACCTGCTGCTCAACGGTACGACCGTGGTTGCGGGTAACTCTGGCGACATGTTCGAGGCGCCCGCATCCTCCTCCACCAGCGGCTACGTGAAGCTGACGAACCTGTCGAATGTCAGCAGCGGCACGACCATTCAGGTGGCCGATTCCTCGGGTAAGGTGGTGGCCAACTACAAGGTGACCAACTCCAACACCTCACTGATTCTGGTTTCCAGTGCCAATATCACCAAGGGCCAGAGCTACACGATGTACACCACGACCGATAGCGTGGATGCCTCCAGCACTTCCGTGGCCTCGAACGCAACCTCGCTGGGTAGTTTCACCGCAAGCTAGGGCCCGGAACTTGGGAATCCCATAGACCCCGCGCCGGAGGTCATGACCGGTGCGGCTGATTCTCTCGATGCCGGTCTTGTGAGTGAGCCGCTCGAGAGACACGAACCCCGCTTCGAAGCTGAGTATGCCTTCGATGCGGGGTTCCGTGCGTGGAGAGCCGAGAGCGAGAAAAATAAAACGGATGTTCTGGTGCATAGGGGTGCTCCGCTCCGTAAAATACGTGTTGCAGAGCGCGACATTGAACGTCAAAACAGGGTACTCTATAGTGTAGTAAAGACTGTAGAACGATCCGAGGGAGGGCGTGCCCCGCGCGCCCGTAGCTTCGGACAGGATGAAAGAGGGGGTCACGCCATGGGGCGCGGCCGTCAGAAGGCTAAAGCAACAAGGCAGGCTCGGGAGATGAAGTACTTCAGCCCCGAGACCGACTACAGCGCTCTCGAGCGTGAGCTCAGCAGCGCGAAGAATACCAAGTCCTCCGATTCGTCCCGCCGCCGCTATGACGACGAGGACGACTACTCGGCATACGCTGAAAAGTACGCTTCCTACGAGGATGAGGCATAGGGATACGCGGAATGATTCGGTAGGTATCGACCGAGCGTATTCTACAGATGATGAACCGGCTTGAGGCCCCGCACGGGGTGCTCAGCCGGTTTTTTCGTGCCCTCAATACCCCAAGCCGAGAGGGCGAGCCCCGGGAGGAGCGCGGATAAGGGGACGCGTAACCGAGAAAAACACGAAGGAGACCGCTCAGCCGGAGGCCTCGAAAGACGGAACACCCCTGCATAAAATAATTTCGGCTGAATAAGCATACATAGCTGAGGCACAGCTTAGTCATGCCTGGCGCTGAGAGTACACGGGCAATCTAGAGTCATGAATAACGAACAGAACATGACTCAGAACAGCAACCAGACCACCCAGGCCGCGGCAGAACAAACCGCCGCAGAGCAAGCCGCAGTAGAACAGAAGCTCGCCAAGAAGAAGCTCACCCGCCGTATCTTTATCGGAGGCGGCCTCGGCGCGCTCGCCGTTGTTGGCGGCGGCGCGGGCTGGGCCTACAATCGCTACCTGGCAGAGCACACCGAGATCGAAGATACCACCGCCTACGAGGCGGCCGCGGCCCAGGCGAACGCCTCGGCATCCGGCTCCGCCACCGCAAGCCCTAGCGAACTGACCGGGGTGAAAATCGATGGCCAGAGCCTCACCGCTAACGAAGGCTCGATTACCATCACCTCCACCACCACCGGTAGCGGCTCCGACGCGGTTGTTTCCTTCGTCGCGGACATCAAGCTCGATAACGCGACCCTGCTGCGTAGCGCCTTTGCGAACAACAAGTTCGGCCAGAACATCATTGATACCCCCTCGAATATCGCATCGGAGCACAACGGTATCTGGGCCATTAACGGCGACTACTACGGCTTCCGTACCACCGGCATCGTGATCCGAAACGGTGTTGTCTACCGTGACTCCGGTGCACGTGAAGGCCTCGCCTTCTACCGCGACGGCTCCGTCAAGCTCTACGACGAAACCGCAACCAACGCCCAGACCCTCGTCAACGAGGGCGTGTGGAACACCCTCTCCTTCGGCCCGGCCCTGGTGAAGGATTCCGCAATCGTTGATGGCATCGACAGCGTTGAGGTGGACACCAACTTCGGTAACCACTCGATTCAGGGTAACCAGCCTCGAACCGGTGTGGGTGTGCTCGGCGCCAACCACCTGGTCTTCACCGTGGTCGATGGCCGTTCCACCAACTATTCGCGCGGCGTAACCATGACCGAGTTCGCGCAGATGTTCAAGGACCTGGGTTGCGTGAGCGCCTACAACCTGGACGGTGGTGGCTCCTCCGCCATGGTCTTCAACAACAAGCTGGTCAACCGCCCCCAGGGTGGCACGAAGGAGCGTGGAACCAGCGACATTCTCTACATTGCCGGGAGCGCATCATGATTATTCTAATTCCCGCATATAAGCCTGACCAGTCTCTTGTCCGTCTTGTGCACGCTCTAAAGGCGCAAGACGCGAGCGCAGAGATTCTCGTTATCGACGATGGATCCGGTAGCACCTATGCGCCAATTTTTACCGAGCTGCACCTGGATGGGGCCATCGTTCGGACCCACCCCGTCAACCGAGGCAAGGGTGCGGCCCTGCGCACCGGCATCGAGTGGGCGCGGACCAATCGCCCCGGTGAGATTCTCGTGACCGCGGATGCGGACGGCCAGCACCTACCCCAAGACATCTTCCGGGCGGGGGTGCGCGCCGAGAGCCTGGCCGCCTCCGGACAGCGGGCCATCGTCCTGGGCGTACGCACCCTACCCGATCCGGATGCGGGGGAGGAAGGCACTAGGGTTCCGCTGCGCTCTAAGGTCGGCAATAGCGTAACCGTTGGGTTCTTCGCCCTAGCCACCGGAAAGCACGTGGCCGATACGCAGACCGGGTTGCGTGCCTTTACCCCGCAGATTCTGGACTGGCTGCTACAGATTCCGGGTGATAAGTACGAGTACGAGTTCTCCATGCTGCTGCGCGCCACGCGCGCCGAGATGGAGCTGGTGCAGGTACCCATCGTCAAGGTGTACGAGCCGGGCAACCCGACCAGCCACTTTAGGCCTCTGCAGGACTCGGCCCGTATTTACGCGCCGCTGCTGCTCTTCCTGGCGTCCTCGTTTGTGACCGGGTTCCTGGTGGATGCGCTCGCGCTCTTCGCGCTCGTGGCTCTGGGGGTTCCGCTCCTGGGGGCAGTGGTGGGGGCACGCGTCATCTCGGCGCTGACGAACTTCACCGTCAATCGCATAATTATGCATGACGGGGGCTCGCGGCCCTCGACCTCCTCCTCGCTGGTGCGATACGCGACGCTGGCGGTGTGCATCCTCGCCGCCAATGCGGCCCTCATGGAAGCCCTGACCGGGCTGGGCGCATCCCTGCTGGTGGCCAAGATTCTGACCGAGCTCATCCTGATTCCGGTGAGCTTTGCGGTTCAGCGCCGCTGGGTGTTCGCGGATAAGCCCTCGCAAGAATCCGGCACGCGGAAGGCCGACTCCACCCGGATCCCCGCGGGCCGGGCACAGGATCAGGCTCACGGTGGCTCGTACCGGGGTGTGGCCCGGGAGCAGGCGCCTGTGGTTCTACGCTCCGGCGGAGCGTCGGGTCTGCGCGCCCTCAGCTACGAATCGGCTCGACTGGAAGCTGCCGGCCTGCGCGGCTCGCGCACCCGGTCCACCTAGACCGGTGGCCCGTTTCGGTAGCCACCGGCGCTGGACGGATTACCGTTCGAGCCCTCAGCCTCTCCCGCTCGTTAGTCGTGAGGACGGCCGGGAGAAATCAATCCGCACCTGATGCGTGCGGTGTTCTGTTCACGCAAAGCCCCCACCGGGACGTACCCGGCGGGGGCTTTGTGATTGTCATTCTTTGAGGTTTCCCACGGCTAACGCCGCCGGAAGACTGAGGGGTGAGAGCTCACCGAATTACTGACCGGGAATCAGGCCGTGCGGGGTAATCAGGAACGGCGGGTTGTGATTCGTGGTCGGGTTGGTCACGTAACCGGTGCGAGCCGCACGGGTCGGGTACTTCGGTGCACGCTTGGGCTTGGGGTGCGCCGGGGCGGCGTTCTTGCCCTGCAGGACCTCAAGAGCGCTCGCGGCGTTCGCGATACCCGCGCCGCATGCGTTCACATTGCAGGTCAGCGGCTTTGCGCTCTGCTTGAGGACCTGCTTTGCACGATCGGCGGTCAGCGAGGGGTCCACGGACTTCATCAGGGCGATGATGCCGGCCACCTGGGGAGCCGCCATGGAGGTGCCATCGTACTCGGTGTAGCCGGCACCGGTGGATACGGTGGTGCCGAGGTCCACGGTAGACATGATGCCGTCGCCGGGGGCGCTCACATCAACGATCTTGCCGTAGTTGGAGAAATCGCTGCGCTGGCCCTTCTGATTCGTGGAGCCAACCACAATCGAACCGCCGCAGTTTGCGGGGGCAATCTTGGAGGTGTCCTGATCGTCGTTACCGGCGGCAACCACCAGAATGGCACCGCGCTTATTCACCTCGGCAATGGCCTTGGAGTAGGTCGCGGGGCAGGTACCCTCGCCACCGAGGGAGAGGTTGATGATCTGGGCGGGGTGGGTGTTGGCGGGCACGCCTTCAACGGTGCCGCCCGCGGCCCACACCATGGCATCCGCGATATCGGAGTCGTAGCCACCGCACATGCCCAGGGCACGCAGGGGCAGAATCTTGGCGTTAGGAGCCACGCCCGCGATGCCGCGCTTGTTGTTCATGATTGCGGCGATGGAACCGGCCACATGGGTGCCGTGCCAGTTGGACTCGGAGGCCTCAGAGCCAGCGTCGCAGACGCCGGCTTCTTCCCAGTTGCCCTGGTCGGTGGGGTCGGCGTCGCGGCCGTTGCCGTCACGGGCGATGGAGGGCTCGGTGATGAAGTCGTAGCCGGGCAGAACGTTCGCGTCGAGGTCCGGGTGCTTGACGATGCCGGAGTCAATCACAGCAACGGTCACGCCGGAGCCCTGGGTGGTGGCCCAGGCCTCGGGAGTGGAGATGCCCTTAGCGTCGTGTAGGTTCCACTGCTGGGGGTACAGGGTGTCATTCGGGGTGACGGCCGCCTGGGTCTTCGAAGCGCTTGCGGCCTTGGCCAGGGTACTGGTGGCCTGGCGGCGCGCGCTGGAGCGGCGCATCAGGTCGGGCTCGACGGAGGCGACGGAGGCGTTGGAGCTCAGCGCCGCCATGTACTTCTCCGCCTGCTCTGCGGTGAGCTTGGAGGAAGTGGTCACCACGGTTGCCTTCTGGGAGGTGGTGCGCACGTAGTTGGTTTTGACATTGAGCAGGTCGTCGATCTTCTGCACGTCGGCGGTGATGCCGGAGTAGAGGGAATCGCTCCAGGTGGCAACATGGGTGCCCGCGGGGCTTGCCCAGTTGATGCCGCCGGCGTTCAATGCGTCATCGGTGTAGGTGATGACGAAGCGGTTGAAACCTGCCTTCTGCTGATCGGAGCTGAGGGAGGAGATGGTCGTGTGTGCTGCGGCGCGAGCTGCGTTGCTGGTCTGGGCGGGAGCCGCGAAGGTTGCGGGTGCGCCCAGGGAGGCCACGAGTGCTGCGGCGGTTCCCATGCTCAGTGCGACGCGTGCGATGCGGTGCGAGGAGGGATGAGTGGTAAAAGACATCGGGGTCCTTTGCATATGTGAGTGCCGGAAGCGGCAGTTGGTGAGGATGACCCACTCACATAAATGCACTTTTCGGAAAACATTTATATTTCTTTGTGTGCCGCGTTGGCAGTGCGGTAACGGAAAGAAAAATGCACATTACTGCATTAATGTGCAATGTTTTCTAAGCCCCTGGAGGAGTTTATTTCGGAAGTGGTTTATGCGGTGAGATATTGCTATCCTAGCACCTTTCCCTCATTGCAAAGCTCCAAAAACCGGGAATGTGGCACAGCTAATGTATTTTTTTGATTTTGGGATAAAAATAAAGAATTGCCTAGTCAAGACAATATTGAGAGATTGAAGTAAAGATTTAGATATTCCTCATCCCGGCATAAATAGTTGCATAGCAGAATTGATATTTTAGGAATAAAGTATCGCATTATCGCAAGCACCATTCCGCCGGGTAGTGCATGAACACCACCTGATGGCTCGTGACCTGAGTGCGCTGAGAACGCTGAGGGTACCGAGAGCGCGGGGCGTTAGGTCGCAAAAGGCGGGGCTCGGTGAAGGATCCTTCACCGAGCC